>DAORHY010000156.1:0-8331 GCA_035438225.1 Bacteroidia bacterium | reverse complement strand
AGACTTCGGCACTTGCATCTTTCGATCCGGCACATAGTGCCGGTTGCTGATTTGTTGTCAGCTGAATGGCTTCAGGAGAACCAATGGTCACAGCAGAACTTCGTGTACATCCGTGATCATCTGTTACAATCAGTGTATATGAACCTGCAGCCAATCCGTTGGCATGATCCAGTGTCCCACCGGCCGGCGACCATTGGTAATTGTACGGAGGTATTCCGCCGGAAAGTTGAGCAACGGCTGAACCGTCATTGGTTCCGAAACAGTGTGTGTTTGTTGCGGTGAAGTTCAACACAAGCGGATCCGGTTCGGTGATTACTACCTGCTCAAGGCCTGTACATCCATGCTGGTCTGTAATTGTCACAGAGTAATTTCCGGCCCGGATGCCGGTGATGGCGTTTGTTGTGGCTCCATTCGACCAGGAATAGGTATATACCGGAGAACCGCCCGTATTCTCCAAAAGAATTGCACCATCTGATCCGTTGAAACAATTTACATGTGTAAGGGACACCGTGCTGATTATTTCCCGGGGCTGAGAAACTGAAGTATTTCCTGTAACGGTGCATCCGTTAGCATCTGTAACCTGAACATAATAATTTCCCTGCAGCAAGTTGGAAACCGAGGCTGTCGTATCGCCGGATGACCAGGTGTAAAGGTAGGGCATGCTACCGCCGCTGGCGATCACTCCTGCTGTACCGTCAGCATTGCCAGCACACAATGCATCCGTAGCAATTGTCATCGCCTGCAATACCGGTGGCTCTGAAATCACAACTGCAAGTCCGGTTACACAATTATTTGCATCCGAAACAATCACTGAATAGCTACCAGCATTCAGATTCGAAGCCAGGGAATCATTTCCTCCGGATGGCGACCATTGGTAAACAAAGGGTGCAGTTCCCTGCAGTACTGAAACTGTAGCATTTCCATCCTGGCCACCGTGACAACTGACGTGTTCGGTATTTGCAAGCACAATGGATGGCCCGCCAATATTTGAAACAAATGTGTTCAGGGTCAGCTGACAATTATTTGCATCGCTTACCAATACAGCATACGCGCCGGCTTGAACAGCTGATAACTGATTTGTTGTTGCTCCGCCGGGAGTCCAGTAATAACTAAAAGGAAGCATTCCTCCACTGGCTGTAACTTGTACATCACCATTTGAAGAGCCGCAGGTTGCGGGCGATGATATCACCTGGGCCTGCAATTGTGCAGGTTCCGTCAGGGTTACCTGTGATTGTGTTGTACATCCGTGAGCATCGGTGACTGCTACGGCATAGTTCCCCGCACTCAGGTTACTGAGCTGAGCTGTCGTATCATTGACGGGACTCCAGCGATAGGTGTATGGAAGTGTGCCTCCTGAAACCGCCACAGCAGCGGATCCGTCTTGTGCTCCAAAACATCGGATGTGATTAAAGACAGGAATCGTACCGGCAAGAGGAGCGGGTTCTGTGACAATTGCTGTCAGGGAGTGTGAACACTGGAATGCATCTGTAACAGTAACGGTATACTGCCCCGCAGTAAGGTTTCCGGCAACCGGGGTATTTCCCGATGCGGAGGACCATGAATACACAATGGGAGCAGTACCTCCGCTTACATTCACAGAAACAGAACCGTCATTTCCGCCAAAACAATTGACATTGTTTATTCCGGACACAGTTGCGGTAATGGATCCGGAATTCGTAACATTCAGTGTGGATACCACCGAACATCCGTTCGCATCCCTGGAAGTACATGTATAGGTACCTGCCGGAAGTCCGCTCAGTGAGGCAGCAGTTGATCCACCCGGAGTCCATTGATAAGAATAAGGAAGGGTGCCGCCGGTAGCATTTACACTCGCAACACCATTTGGTACTCCACAGGTTCCCGCAGTTGCTGAAGGTTGCACTACAAACAACGGTGGTTCAGAAATCGTGACTGCGACGAACTCCTGACATCCCAATGCATCTGTCACAGAGACAGAATAATTTCCTGTTGTCAGTGCGGAAGCAGTGGCTGTTGTACAATTACCGGGCGACCAGGAATACACATACGGTGGACTGCCTCCCTGAACTGAAACAGAAGCATTTCCATCATTTCCACCAGCACAGGAAACATTTCGCAGGGAGGCCAGGGATGCCTGGAGTAGTGGCGGTTCTGTGATGGTATTGGTGATGCTGATTGTACAACCATTCTGATCGGTGATTGTACAGGAATAGGTTCCTGCAATCAAAGAAGATAAGGCAGGTGAACTGATAGCGCCATTACTCCATGCGTAGGTATAAGCAGCAGTGCCTCCCGTAACATTTAGCGATATACTTCCTGTATTCTCTCCGTGACATGCACTATTCGTCGTAGAAGAATTCGATTGCAGGGGTTGCGGTTGTGTGATCATCACCGGTACGCTAACCTGGCAATTGTGAGCATCCGACACTGTGACAGTATAGTTCCCGGCAGGTAAACCGGTCGCGGACGGGGAAGATCCTCCGGCTGGCGTCCAGACATACTGATAAGCTGGCGTTCCTCCGGATGCATTGAGGGTTGCCGATCCATTTGATCCACCTGCGCAGCTCACCGGATTTATTGTCACCGGATTAAACACCAATGGTGATGGTTCGGTAACAAGGGCTGTCGCACTCAAAGTACATCCATTTGCATCGTGCACTGTAACAGAATACATCCCACCGGGTATTCCGGTAAGTGAGGCAGTAGTTGATGGGCCCGGGTTCCAGACATAGGTATACGGTGATACTCCACCGGTTACCGATGCAGACACTGAACCATTGCCGGCACCTGCACACAACACATGTGAAGAACTTGTATTGATATTTAATGGAGCAGGTTCGCTGATCACCACGCTAAGCCCGGAAATGCAATGGTTCCCATCGGTAACGATGACTGAATAGGTGCCTGCATTCAGTCCGGATGCAGTTGCAGAAGTTCCTCCCGCAGGAGACCATTGATAAATAAAAGGTGCGGTTCCGCCGGTGACAACAACACTTGCGCCGCCTGTTGAAGCACCGGCACACACTACCGGTGAAACCGAAGCAACACTGACAGAGGGTCCGCCAATGTTTGAAACAGCCATAGAAACAGATTGTGTACATCCGTTCGCATCGGTCACTGTCACAGCATAATTTCCTGCAGGAATACTGCTCAATGAAGCAGTCGTATTTCCGCCCGGCGACCATAAATAACGGTAAGGCGGAGTTCCACCGGAAGGTATGACTGAAGCATTGCCATTGGATGCGCTACAGGTTGCAGGTTGTGTCGATGTTGATACTGACAGTGTGGGGGGGTCCGTAATTTGTGTATTCAGTGTTGCTGTACACCCATTGATGTCAGTAAGCAGCACAGCATAATTCCCGGCTGTCAGCTGCGAGGCCTGGAAAGAATTGCCACCGGAAGGTGACCATTGATACGTGTATGGCTCTGTTCCTCCTGCAGCATCTGTTGTTGCTGTGCCGGAAGCATCGCCATTACACGCATTCATTTGAGAGCTCAGCAAGCTGATCGTGAGCAGGGGTGGCTCATTGATGGAAGCGATGGACGTTTGATTGCAATTATTTCCATCTGTAACTGTCACGGTGTACGTGTTTGCAGGAAGATTTAATGCAGCAGCTGCAGATCCGCCGGATGGTGACCAGGAATAACTGTAGGGAGTTGTTCCGCCCGAAGCAAGGACAGTCGCCAGGCCATTATTTCCTCCATTGCAGGTAACATTTACAGGAGAAAGAATAGTAGTTGTGAGCGCCGGAGGCTCTGCTATTGTGGCAGAAGAAGATGTTGTGCAACCATTTGCATCTGTCACCGATACCGAATAGGTTCCTGCTGGCAGATTCCCCGAGCCCATTCCGGTGCTTCCGGTAAAGGACCATTGATACGCATAGGGTGTAGTTCCTCCGTTCACCGCAACAATCGCAGCTCCTGTTGTATCACCATGACACATCACCGGAGTACTGGAAGAAATTGATGACAAAAGAAGTGCTGGTTGTGTAACGTTTACCGAAGCAGACTGAGTGCAGGAATGCGCATCCGTTACTGTGACAGAATAGGTCCCTGATGACAATGCGACAATCGTCGGAAGCGAACCGGATGCCGGAGACCAGGAATAAGTATACGGTGATGTTCCTCCACTCGCAGTAACGCTTGCACTTCCATTGTTTCCACCAAAACAAGAAACCGGAGACGAAGACGCTGCATTTACATTTAATTGTGGCGGTTGAACAAGACTGATACTTTCAGTGGCCGTACATCCATATGCATCGGTGAGGGTTACCTGGTAAGTTCCGGCAGCCAGATTTACCGGATTGGAAACCGCTCCTGCATTGCCCGTCCACGAATAAGTATACGGCGTCGCTCCTCCGCTCACCGAGGAGACAATGGCACCATCAGTTCCCCCAAAGCATTTTGGGTGGGTTGGGCTGAGATTGATGAGTAAAGGATTGGATTCAGTAATATCAACAACTGTTGAGGAAACACAATTATTCCCATCCCTTACAACGACAGAGTAACTTCCAGCCTGCAAACCGGAAGCAAAAGTTCCTGCAGATACAGCAGGACTCCATTGATACGAAAACGGAGCCTGACCACCGGTGACCTGAATACTGATGTCGCCTGTACTTCCGCCTGCACACATTACAGAATGGACTGATGTTACAGAGACAACAGGGCCTCCGAGATTTGAAATTG
The DNA here is from genome assembly GCA_035438225.1 of Bacteroidia bacterium. GTDB lineage: Bacteria > Bacteroidota > Bacteroidia > AKYH767-A > 2013-40CM-41-45 > JADKJP01. The sequence goes on along the minus strand of DAORHY010000156.1, from coordinate 3,666 downwards.
CAGCTACATTGGAAGCAGTACAACCATGGGCATCCGTAATGTTGACAGTATACGCGCCTGCACCGACTCCGGAAATTGCTGGCCCGCCCGAATTGCCCGGACTCCATTGATATGAATATGGACCAGTGCCTCCGGAAGCACTGATACTGGCAGATCCGTTGGCACTTCCGCAGGTTGCAGCTGTTACATTAACAGTACTGTTGATGATAGCAGGCTGCGTTATCGTAACGGAAGTCACAGTTGTACATCCGTGTGCATCTGTTGTTGTCACGCTGTAGTTGCCAGCAGAAAGTCCGGACAAAGAAGTGCTTGTTGCTCCGCCGACTGACCACGAATATGCATACGGCAGAGTTCCGCCGCTTGCAGAAACCGTAGCGGTTCCGGTACCGTCTCCATTGCAAAGCAAGGCAGTATTGCCGGTAACCGATGAAAGCAAGGTGGCCGGTTGCAGGATAGACACTGTGGTTGTTTGTGTACAACCACGTACATCTGTAACTGTAACTGTATAATTTCCAGCTGTCAGATTGGATACCGATGCTGAGGTGCCCCCGCCCGGAGACCACGCATAAGTATAAGGGGATGTTCCTCCGCTCACTGAAACAGCAGCAGCTCCATCATTACCACCACGGCAGGACACACCCGAAGAACCCGCAACAGCAACTGCAATTGCGGGTGGGATGGTCACCGAAGTACTGGCCGTCGCACTGCAACCATTCGCGTCCGTGGCTGTGACCGTATACGTTCCGGCCCCAAGGCCGGAAACTGTTGCGCTGGTTTCCCCCCCGGGCAGCCATGTGTAATGGAATGGCGCCGATCCCGTTGCCGTAACACTCACGGTACCATTTACAGGATTCGCGCAAGGTGAAGGCGTAGCTATTGCAGAAGCAGTAATTTGCGAAACATAGATATCGTATGAATACGTTTGAAAACCGGCACTTGGACAATTGTTGTCCTGAACAGTCACAGTAAAGGTATAGGGCTGTGGGCGGGCATCTGCTACAGTGGGTGTCCAGGTAAATGTCCCTCTTGGAAACTGCACATTGGTTGTCGTGAATGACGCACCCGGAATCGAATTGTTCCAGTTCATTGTCACGATTTGCGTGGCATTCGCATCACCAGAATTCATATAAATTGAAATCGGAACGTTAGGACATGCTGTATAGCTGAAGTTATTCGAACCGTTAATCCCGGTTGCCGTCGGAAGAAGGTTGGAACAGGGTTGAGTCCAGATTTGCATATCACGAATAACCGAGCCAACCAACACGCCGTTTCTGTATTCCCGTACAATGATGGCCATCACCCCAACTTCACTTTGAGTAGGCGTCACCAATATGTCGCCGGATGCGTCCAGGGTCATTGCCGGCGATGAGGAAATCGGATTGTTAACATTGTAACCGCTCGCAAATGTCACATTCGTATTTGCTGCCGATCGCGGAGTGATAAATGAATAGGTAATGGAATCTCCATCTGTTTCGAAAGCACCATGATTGTAATGGAATGCCTGGCCAATGCATAAAAAGGAAATGGGAATATTGGAAAAAATGGGAGAAGAATTGTTCTGAGCGGCAACATTGTTCAATGTTGCTTCCACATACAATGCCGGGACTCCGGAACAATTCGGAGGGGAATAAGACAATGTGGTAATCGCGCAGTTCCTGCAACAAATAGTATACCCAAAACGCCAGTCTGTACATTGTGCAGGCAGGGTTACCGTACCGGTGTATTCGTATTTCTGTATCCCTGGACTCGTACCACCACTGCAGGTAGTGAGACCAGATGCACAGGGATGCGTGATTTCCTGTCCGGTGCCAGCCAGTTTGTTTAAAGTTACACTCAGATTATAATTACAGGACACCGAAGAATAACTGACGGATACACTTGTTGGTGCACTCACACCAGAACAATCCCTGTACAATGCAAGGCTCAACTGGTAAGTATTCCCGCTGACCCAGGTGTAAGTGATGTCCGCACCACTGATATGTGTTGCCTCGGATGACACCGGAAACCGGAGCATCAACAACGCACACAGAGCGATTCTGTGCAGCCGGATTTTATATTTTTGTTTTCCGTAAGTCATGGCAAAAGAATCAAAATGCATTGTCAATAACCGGGAAGGAACATGTGTAAAACGCAATTTTCGGTATAACGACACACCACTCCCTGTGATATCAATATACTTCAGACGAATGAATTCAGGTAATGTTCGTTCATTTCGGAATAGTTTCTGACCATTGGTTTTCTGTACGATCAAATCAGGTTGCTTCGCAATAGAACCACTATTTCAAATATAAATCCTGAATTCTATGGAGAAAGTGCATTCTTGAAACGTAGAAAAGATTTTTATACAACTGAAAAGAATCAAAACAGGAGAGAACCGGGGAAAATCAAATGCGATACAATAAATTTCATCCGTTTTCTTACAAATAATGTATGCTTAGATTACAGAAAAAGTATACAAATAGTTTTCTTGAAAAAAGACAGGTGTGCATACGGCTCACTATTATTTTTAAACCCAATGAGGATGCACAATTACTTTTGATGTTCCCACCACATCCGGGAATTGAAATCCGTCAGAAACGGTACGGGCTCACCGATCATGGGCGTTAGCGTCCTGAATGAGGCCTGGGCTGCAGCGATCATAAATCTTTCAATCGGCTCATTCCATGCATGTGTCGACAAAACAAATTTGCTCCAGTGCACTGGAAGTACAACATCTGCATTTAAATCAAGGCCAGCCTGTACCGTTTCTTCCGGAATCATGTGAATCAAAGGCCAGCCTTTTCCATATTGTCCGCAATCGAGTATGGCCAGATCAAAGCGCGGAAAACGTTTTGCGATTTCAATAAAATGACTGCCATAACCAGAATCACCACCCAGGTACAATCGTTGATCGTAAATTTCAAGTACGAAGGATGCCCAAAGCGTTTTTGCCCGTGCAAACATTCTTCCTGAAAAATGCCGTGAAGGCGCTGCCGTGAATTTTATCTGAGGCCCGGTGATAGATTCTTCCCACCAATCGAGTTCAATTATCTTCTCGGAAGCAATTCCCCAATATTCCAGGTGAGAACCGACACCAATCGGGGTAACTATTTTTTTTACCCGAGGGACCAGTTTTAAAACAGTTTTAAAGTCGAGATGATCGTAATGATCATGGGTGATCAGCAGGACATCTATTTCGGGGAAATCTTCCGGTCCATACACATCACTTCCATTGAAGGCTTTGCCAAATGAAGAAAAGGGTGCAGCAGTGCCGCTCAGGACAGGATCTGCAAGCATACGGAATCCTTTGTAACTGAAATAATACGATGAATGGCCAAACCATACAATTACAGGCGTGCTATCGTCCAGCAGATTAAGATCTGTTTTCACTGTTGGAATTTCACCTGCCGGTCTGACATTCGCCGGCTTATTCAGAAATTCATAAAATATTTTTAGAAAAGAAACATCCGCCATCACGGTGGTTGTTTCCATATTCCGGAACTGCCCGTTTTTATAATTCGGGCTCTGACTGATTTTATTCTGACGGATTCCTGAGGGATTCCTTCCAAATACTTTCATAGTGTATATGAATCAAAGACCCATCGGGTTGCCTTTTTCGGGTGCTGAACTTAGCAGACGAATACCGAAAGGAATAATTTTAAACGGAGAGTTGATTTTTCCCTTCAT
>DAORHY010000155.1:0-8342 GCA_035438225.1 Bacteroidia bacterium | reverse complement strand
CACCGGTTTGGTGAAAATCTGGAGCAGGTAGCCTTCATCATCGCGGTCAACAAGGATACCCAGTTTACGAAGGGAATCGATATTCTCATCTATTTTACCTACGCGGGCTTCCAGTTCGTCGTAATAGCTTCCCGGAACCTGTAAAAAATCTACTCCCCGGTTCTGGAGTTCGGTGACAGTTTTCACTACGTCCTGGGTAATAATGGCAATGTGCTGTACACCCGGCCCCTGATAAAACTCAAGGTATTCATCAATCTGAGATTTTTTCTTGCCGGCTGCCGGTTCGTTAATCGGAAATTTCACATATCCGTTGCCGTTAGAAACTACTTTACTCATCAGTGCAGAGTATTCGGTGGATATGTCGTTATCGTCAAACGTGATGATCATTTTAAAACCCATCACATCTTCATAAAACTTCACCCATTCATTCATTTTACCGAGTTCAACATTACCCACACAATGGTCGATGTACTCCAGTCCGATGGGTTCGGTTTTGAAGGATGCTTTCGCCGGTTTGTAACCTGGCATGAATGCGCCGGTGTACCTTTTTCTTTCCACAAATTTGTGCAATGTCTCACCATACGTGTGAATGGTGGCAAAGCGAACCTCACCGAATTCATCAGTGATTGTTTGTGGTTGTGTGTGTGCTTTCGCTCCACGGGACATAGTTTCATAGAACGACTTTTCAGCATCCTCAACCCACAAAGCCAGAACTTTTACTCCATCGCCATGTTTCATCACATGCTTTGCAATTTCAGAATCCGGTTGCATGGCGGTTGTCAATACAAAACGGATTTTCCCCTGTTGCAGAACATACGAAGCCCTGTCCCGAATTCCGGTCTCCGGTCCTGCATAGGCGACCAGTTCAAATCCAAATGCTTTTTGATAATAATAGGCTGCCTGTTTTGCATTGCCTACCCAAAATTCAATGTGGTCGGTGCCAAGAAGCGGAAGGAAGTCTTGTGACATGGTGATGAAGGTATTATTTGGTGAGTGAATTTTTTGTTGCGTGCCGGTTGTGAGTTGCGGGATGTTCAATTGTGAATACAATTCCTCCGGAACACCGAACCATGAACGCTGAATTCAAACTCAAATGTCTAAATTTTTGACTAAAAATCAAGCTGTTAACGTTTTTTTGGAGCCTGCATTCCACGTTCTTTGGCCATTTGTTCCAGACGGGCCTGGAAGCCTGATTTTTTAACAGGTTTCTTTTTATTTTCCTGTATCTGGCGGTGAATCGCATCTTCGTCAACGAATGCTTTGAATAAATACTGCTGGCCAAATCCAAAGATGTTGCTGAGGAAGTAATAATAGCTCAACCCGGCAGAGTAATTATTAAAGAAGCCAAGGAATAATATCGGCATCAGGTACATCATCCATTTCATCTGCGGGTTCATGGCGGAAGACATCTGCATATTCATCCGTGTATAGATGAGAGTGGAAATGGTCATCAGCAGGGTGAATAAACTCACGTGGCTCCCGTAAAACGGTATGGAAAAGGGCAGGTTGAGAATACTGTCGTAGGTAGAGAGGTCATGCGCCCAGAGGAAGGGTTCCTGCCGGAGTTCTATGGAAGCAGGAAAGAAACGAAACATGGCAATCAGGATGGGCAACTGCAGAAGCCCCGGAATACAGCCTCCCAGCGGATTCACTCCAGCTTTCTTGTACAGGCCCATGACTTCCTGCTGTTTCTTCATCGCGTCGTCCTTGAACTTTTCGTTGATCTCCGCCATTTCGGGCTGGAGTACTTTCATCTTCGCCTGTGACTTGAACGATCCGTAGGTGAGCGGAAGCAGGATGATGCGTACAACAATCGTCAGCAGCAGGATGATGATTCCGTAATTAATATCAAAGCTGTTCAGAAAATTAAAAGTCGGGATGACGAGGTATTTGTTCACCCAACCAAAAATTCCCCATCCCAGCGGGATCAGTTTTTCAAGGTTCAGGTCATCAATTTTTTTCAGTGTCTGGTAATGGTTCGGACCCGCGTAAAAACGCATTCCGTAGGTCTGAACCGGTTTGCGCTCATAGGGCAGTGCAAAAGACGCAGACATGGATTTCACATAATCTTTGCCTTTGTCCGTGAACGTTTCAACAACGGGTGAATCAAAAGAATTATCGGCAATCAACGTAACATTGAAGAAGTGTTGCTTGAACGAAATCCATTTTACTTTGGTCTTCAAAGATTGTTTTTCATCAGAGGTATAACTGATGAAATCCACATCTTCTTCAGCGAACCGGTAATAAACGGTAGAAGCCTGCCGTTCGGATTCAAGGCTCTGTTCTTCCCGTACCAGCTGATCCTTCCAGTCCAAGTTGATATACCCTGCATTCTGTGAGATCACATCCTGGAGTCCGACAACGTTAATTTTGTAATCCACCATGTATGTGTCATCGGCAAGCGTATACACATACTCAATGTATTTGTTTTCACCTGCAGGCAGGCGCATGGTTACGCTTTTCTTGTTTCCGCTGCTTCCGGAAGCCTGGAAATACAAAGCTTCCGTATTGATGATCCGGTTCTGTGCAGAAAGAGTGAGGTTGAATACACTGGAATCGGAAGAGAACAGGCGCACCGGTTTGCCTTCCCACGACTTATAATCTTTCAGTTCAATTGCACGGATCCGGCCTCCCCTGGAAGAAATCTCAACTTTGATTTTCGTGTTTTCTAAAGTGAGCAGTTGTTCGGTTCCTTTTGCTGCTTCAGAGAAATCACCGAATTCCTGTTTGTCTTTCTGCGCAAGAAGCGAATCAGTTGAAATACCTGCCAGTGAATCGATGCCGGCAACAGGCAAAGCAAGTGCAGGACGAATGGTATCCTTTGCTTTTTCGGCTGACTGAATTGCTGCAATTGAATCCTGTTTATGCCTGGCCGCAGCAAGTTCTTCTTTGCCGGGTTGGGTATAAATGGAATATGCAACGATGAGCAATCCAATAATCGAAAGCCCTAAAATGGAATTTTTGTCCATGTTGGAATTGTAAAAATGGGAGCGCAAAGATAGAAAAAAGGACGAGGGCGTAAAGCAGGCTATTGGATAAGGGGATTGCTTTTTTAAAAGCAGCACCAGTAGAAAAAAACCGCCTGGACCTTTGGATCCAAGCGGTTAACAATCAGTTATTTTTGAAAATAGTACAGAGGATAACTCTCCGTGTTTACTGAAATCTTATTATTTCTTGAGGAATTTAGCCTGTCTGCTGATTTCCTGTGCATCGCCATCCCTTTTCAGTTTGAGATAGTAAATACCACCGGCAAGTTCATCCAGACCGGTCTTGATTGTATTGTATCCTTTGTGTACGTTATAGTTCTCTTGTTTGACGATTTTTCCAAGGACATCTACAAACTCAGCTGAAATTTGTCCGTCTGCGGCTTCGAAGAATGTGAAGGTAAGATCGGTGTATGCGGGGTTCGGATACAAGGTGAGTTCGTCCAGTTTGCCTTTGCAATTGACAGCAACCGCTTTGCTCGTGCTGTAATTTCCGTCAATATCCACCTGGCGAAGTTTGTAATACTGTATTCCTTCGCAATGGTCTTTGTCAGGATAAGAGTAGTAACGGGTTTCATGACAGTAGCCTGCGCCGCATCCCGGGACAAGATTATCCGCGTTGATGACTTCGAAAGATTCTCCGTCATAACTGCGCAGAATTTCGAAATAAGCATTGTTGGATTCGGAAGCGGTCACCCAGTTGCATATTACTCCTTCGCCGTCCGGTTCAGCAGTAAAGCTGATCAGTTCAATCGGGAGAGGCTGTTGGGATTGTGCAGTAGAGAAATCCGTATTGAATCCGGACATGCCTGTACGTTGGGTATTGGCAGGAGTAGAGGTGGTCACACAGCTTCCTTGCAGCGACCAGGCACCGGCAATGTATTTGGATACCGTCCATCCCATACCCGAGTTGTTCGTTTCACCGTTGTTGAACAGGCGCATGGTATATGTACCCGTACCAACACCAACACTCGAATTGAATGTCCAGTAGCCCTGATCAAACAAGGCCAGTGCATCGTATGTGTTGATGATACATTCGTTGGCCAGCGGTCCGACAACAGGAGCCCACGGACTGTTGAGTGTGAATGAACCGGTAAGGTCGTACGCAGTTACAGGGCTTGCTGTGTATTGGATTTGTGCAAGGTTGTAGAAGGCAGTGCTTCCCAGCGGGAAGTTCCACGTCTGAAGTCCGGTGTTCAGCGCTCTTCGCAGATTGCCTACAACATAACTATTGGCATTCCCGATGGTAACAAGACCGGGAGACGTGTTTGTTTTATGATAGACTCTCTGTGCACCGGTTACAATTTTACCCGATGCGAGAACGAGTGAATCCGTGATGTTCATATCATTAAATGCACCTGCAGTCAATGTCAGTGTTGAAGCCGGACTTTGGTTCATCCTGATATTGTACAAATCCACACTGCTGACCAGGTTGGTGAATGTTTGTGCAGCAGCGCCATTGAATTCATAGGTACTTCCGACTGCTGATGCGTGAGTACCGATACCTCCGTTGTTCGTCCAGTTGCCGGCAACTTTGAAGTATTTGGCATTCGGGATGAACTGTCCGGTTGGTGCAGCTGTGTTCAGCAGGAAATTTCCCCGGATGTCCAGATTCACATTCGGAGTAAGTGTACCGCCCGATTTACTCATCGTTAAATTCCAGAAAGCATTTGCGCCGGTGAAATTCCCCGACATCTGCTGTACTGCATTACCGATAAATTGAACCGTCGATCCGGCACCGCATATTAATGTTCCGTTATTGGTGAGGTCTCCGCAAATAGAGAGCGTGATTCCGGGGTTAATTGTCAGTGTAGCGCCGGCATTGATGATCAGATTTTTTACACTTGTGTTTACGGAAATGACCGGCTGGTTCGGGCCTCCCTGGATCACGCAGGTAGATGGACCGCCGGCGCAGGTTCCCATCGTTGTGATACAGGATGGGCTCCAGTTGGAAGAAAGTGTGCCGGGTGTCCACGCTGTACTAGCAGCATCGGGCCGCCAGTACTGCACGTTGGGTGCACCAATATTCAGGGGTGTGGTACCCGGGAAGGTCAGTGAAAATCCGGACGTTCCACCGCCGGCATAGTTACCAAAGTGGGAGATCAGCAGTACAAATGTCTGAACTGTACCCGCAGTCGGGTTCAGGATGTAAGCACTATTGAAACCACCTGAAACTGAACTTGTCTGTGACGTTGAAGTTGTACCGGCAGAAGTGCTAAATCCGGAAGTACCGGCAGCGGAGTAGTTGCAGGACCGGAATGGGAAGGTAGCAGAAGTAGGATTGGATTGAATCAGTGTGCAATAGCTTCCCATACCGGTAGTTTCCCACAATTCATAATCGTAATCCGAGAATCCGTTGTTCGGGGTCACTGTCCATTGCAGCAGGCTGCCCGGGCCGGTAGAAGTTGTGGAGAAGGTGTACCAGACGCCCGATGCTTCGGCTGAGAAGAGGCAGGTTCCGGAATTCAAATCACAGACATTTCCGGATCCTGTGTATCCCGGATCTGCAACACTGGTGGTTGCAGTACAAATGGGTGTAGCAAGCTCACAATCCTGATCCGGAATCGGAGGGAAGGTAGATGCACCGTCAATAGCCATGATATCAAATGTGCCGGTTGCGGCATTCCTTCCGTCAACACGGATGTAATAGGTAGTATTCGGCAAAAGTCCGGTAATGTTGAGGTCGGAGTTTCGTCCTCCGCCGGAGGAACACAAAGTAAAGTTATCGTTGCAGCCAACCTGTACCAGAGCACCGCATGTTCCTGAATACAGGGCTATTTGTGAATCGGTCATGGAACGGAGGCGGGTACGTACACGCAGGCTGGTGCCTGTAGCGGTAGTTGTTACCGTATACCAGACTGTATTCAAAGAACCGGCATCCCAGCATGTAGCAGGACCGGTATCGCTGGCACCCACACCGCTGGCGCACACGTTGGTCTGGTATGTTGCACTCTGTCCAAGTGTAAGCGCTATTGCGCCGGAGCAAAGGTCATTTCCCGGAGTACATCCGGAAATTGTACAGATGCGGAACGTTCCCGGCGTTGCACCGGTATTGGACCAGACCCGAATGTAATAAACGGTTCCTGCACCAGGCGGAACCACTGTCATCGCCGGCATGTTGGCACCCGCAGAGTTGTCATCACAGCCGATCATGGTTGTGAGGGCTCCGCAGTTTCCGGTATATACTGCCATTCCCAAATCTGTTGCGGAAGTTCCGGTAGATCCGGGTTGTATCGAAATCGAGTGTGGCTGAGTACTTACTGACGTCATGGTAAACCATACATCACCGGTAACTCCATCCACAAAACCGGCACATCCCGGGTTCGTATAAGTTCCTGCCGGGGTAGGCGTTGCACAGGCGACCGTGTAGTTGATACTACCTGTACACGAAGAACCAACCACAGGAGTAATTACAGTACTCGCCGGTGGATTCGCACAGGCATCATTCGGCGGAGCGCCGAATGCCGAAGGGGTGATCGAGAAATCAAAATTGGTGGATGCGGCCGCGGCCGTATCATTGTCAATCATGATGTAATAGGTAAATCCGGCACCAAGGGTGAGACTGCTGATGTTGATTGCAGGACCTCCGGGTCCGATGTTGTAAGCTACCAGGGAGCCTGCATTCGGGCAGGCTGTATAAATAAAAATTCCGGGGGTGGAACCCGCTGTGGTATTGAACAGCGAAATGTCAAAACAGCCGGAAGCTGAAGGAGTGAAGGAAAACAGGTAGTCCTGCCCGTTGATTGTCGTATTGCGCGGGAAGGCATTGTTGGTATCGAAGTTGTTTACAAAGCCTGCATTGCCCATGGTCCAGTTTGTGGGAGCCACGTTGGTGCTGTAACTTCCGGGGGAAGGGTTGGTTGGGTCATAGAACCAACACGTGATATCGTTGGCATTGCCGCAAGAGGTTCCCGGAGGACGAAGGGTGATGTCGAAATTTCCTACCCAGTCATCCTGGTCGCTTTCCACGCGGACATAAAATGTTTCAGCGACGTTACAGGGCCTTCCGCCGATGTAGAGGTAAGGGTTGCCGGGCGAACTTCCATTGCCGGCCTCATCGGCCGCAACCAAGGTGTAAGCACCGCAGGCTCCGGTATAGACGGCCATGGCGGTGGTAAATGTAGAAGGGCATGTGTTGCTGACGAGCAATTCAAAACTTGTTATTCCCACCGGTTTTGTAACGGTGTACCAAACGTCATTTGAAAAGGATTGGGCTGTCCATGCTGCCGGCTTGGCAGGGTTTACGGTTGCCATCGTGATCTGTTTGGTCATCACCAGTGTCTGGCTGGCAAGCGTGGTCAGTGCACCCGGGTTGAATACCAGGTTGGTCGGAGCGCTGCAGGTGTCATTCGCCGGTGTTGCGGCAACGGGTGTCCAGGTGAAGTTCTGGTTGTTGGTTGGTTTTGTTGAAATCGTATTGAACAAAACCGATTTGCCCCAGGTACTTCCGGCTGTTTGTACGGCACTGTTATTCTGAGAATAATAATCACCGAGGCAATAACCGGACAATCCGATGGAAGCTCCAAGTGAGGTGCTGACATCCAACGCACCTGCAAGTTGCTGGTAGACGAAAGTAATAGTGCCTGCAGTTGAAATTTTTACCTGGAAATTGATAGCTGCTGCAGTAGCATTGTTTGCCCACAGCATATTGTTCCATTCCACTGTGAGTCCTGCGAAGGTATAAGTATAGGCTACACGACCGGCGGCGCCGGTTTTTAAATCATCCCAAAGCGGAGCAATTAAAGTGCTTGGAGCAGTCGAAATATCGTTGGCTGGCAATGCTCCGCCGGGGTTTTTGAAGGAAATGAATCCATTTGACGAAACATAAAAGCTGGTATAACGGATACCTCCGTAATTCACAGAGAATCCTGCCGGGGCAATTGGGCCGAGCAACGATTCATCGACATTGGCGCCCATCAAGACGCCTTGTGAAGTGGTGGTGGCAGGTGCTCCAATGGAAGAAAAAGCGGGCGCCGATGCAGCGGTTAGGTTGTACTGTATCCCGGGTAATGCCATGGCCGAAAAGCAGGAGGAGAGAAGGGCCACGGATAACACAAACAAGTTACGGGTAAAGTTAATTTTCATGGTTTGTGATTTATGCGATTGATTAGACGTGTTGTTTATTTAGTTTGAAAACCTTTGTGGATAAGGGTTTCGAAGAACATACAAGTTTATTTAACAAAATACACACAATTTCCAGTTCCCTTTTTTTTGGAACTATCCCCCCGCAAGAAGCCTCCTTTGGATGGTCAAATCTAATCATTTTTTATTTAAGAATCAATTAATATGGCGGTAACTTATCATATTATTGGTGAAGAACCGGAAATCATTCGGCAACCTAAATTTGAAATGGGTGAG
>DAORHY010000154.1:0-8370 GCA_035438225.1 Bacteroidia bacterium | reverse complement strand
GTCCTACCGCTCATCATTCAGATCTAAAAAAAAACAAAAAAAACAATTCAAAACCACTAATAAACGACCACTGACTACTAACTTCTCACTACCGACTACCGACTACCGACTACCGACTACCGACTACTGACTACTGACTACTGACTAACAATAAGGTGCTCAAGATCCTCGACCGCTATATCATCCGTAAATTCCTGGGAACGTTTTTCTTTTCCCTGGCATTGATCATTCTTATTGCGGTAGTGTTCGACATTTCGGAAAAGCTGGATGATTTTATTGAACGGAAGGCGCCGTTGAGTAAAATTATTTTTCAGTATTACTTCAATTTCATCCCTTACTTTGCCAATTTATTTGCTTACCTCTTTGTTTTTATATCTGTCATTTATTTTACAGCCCGGATGGCTGCAAATACCGAGATTGTTGCCATCCTGAACAGCGGTATCAGTTTTAAAAGACTTCTCTATCCCTATTTCGTGGCCTGTTCCGCTTTGGCTTTACTGTCATTCTACTTCAATGGCTGGGTAATTCCGCACTCCAACAAAATAAAACTGGCTTTTGAAAATCAATACATCAAGAATCCTGTAGAATTCAAAGACAGAAACCTTCACCGGCAAATCAGTCCGGGAACATTCATGTATTTGGAGAGTTACAACAACATTGACAACATCGGATACCGGTTTTCCCTGGAAAAAATTGAAGATGGCAAACGAACATGGTTTCTCAATTCTGACAGGATTATCTGGGATTCCTCTGCAACGAAGTGGAGAATCGAAAATTATTATATCCGCTCAATCAACGGTTTTCATGAAAAAATTGTTTCCGGACAAAAAATGGATACAACCCTGTCCATCAAACCCGGTGATTTTAAAAGGCGGCTGAATATCATAGAAGCGATGGATACTCCAGCCTTAAACCGCTTCATCGAAGAAGAAAAAAACCAGGGTTCGGAAAATATTAATGCTTTCCTGATCGAAAAATACCGACGTATCGCAGTGCCGTTTTCTACCTTTATCCTGATGCTCATCGGTGTATCGCTTTCGAGCAGAAAAGTCCGCGGAGGAATCGGAGCACAACTGGGGCTGGGAATAACACTCAGCTTTTCCTATATCTTATTCATGCAAGTGTCCAATACCTTCGCCATCAACGGATCCATACCGCCCCTGCTGGCAATCTGGATTCCGAATATTATCTTTTCAGGAATTGCAGTATTGCTTTTAAGATTTGCACCAAAGTAGTTTCTATTCGGTAGTGGATAGCCTGTAGCCGGTGCACAATAGTGGGAAAATATAAATTTCTTTTTTGTGCTTTTAAACAGTACTGATGAATTATAAAAGGTTAGCACAGCGAAACATCTAACTCTGAAAATTGAACATCGAACCCGAAATTTTTTAACGGACTACCACCTTCACACCTTTTACTGAATCACCAACTCTCACCCTGCACAAATAGGTTCCGGGTTTCAAGTTGCCGAGTTGAAAATCAAAATGCTGGTCTCCGGTGAGTTTTTTTGAAGGCAACAGTGTACGAATTCTGCGTCCTTCTAAATTGTAAAAATCCACTTCACAGTCCGTGCCGTTGCCGGCAGAAAATTCAACAGTCACTTTTTCGTGTGTTGGATTCGGAAAGACTGCGAGATTATTGACATCGTTTTTTACAAGAAGTTCATGTGTGCTACTGACCGTTCTGTCGATGAAAACTTCATAGACCTGGGCATTGGGCCGGCTCATTCCTTCCGGATCCAGCAAACCAACATTCGGATAATCACTTTGTATCCCGCCGACGATGTATCCTATTTTTGTAATTCCGGTCAACCGGTTCAGGTTCACAATTCTTTCGTGTGTTTTCGGTACAAGTGGATCAGTGATAAAAACTGCATTCGAACCAATCAATCCAGGCATGTTCACGGGAAGCTTATACTCTGTTAGATTTCCAAGTCCGTCGCGTGAAATTTTGCTAACCGTTGATACAAATGGCACCGCTGTATCCTGTACAAGTGTTTGTGTAATTGTATCCAGCGTGAACAAACTCATACCGCCGAAGAAAATCGTATGCATAAAATTGGTTACGGAATCATACACCGGAACAACAGCGGAAGTATACTGACTTAAATTCTGATTGAATCCATTTTGATGCTGCACAGTAGTCGGCGTAATATCAATGGGTGTCAGGAAAGGAAGATCCACCAGCTTCTGAAATACTCCTCCAAAAGCGGTGATTCCATATTCACCCGTTGGAAAAATCTGCGGAACAAGGTTCAGATCACGTCGATGATACAGATTTGTATCCTGCAATGCGGAATAGTTGGAGAGTGATAAATTCACTCCATTGTCCCGGATACTGAACCGGCGGATTTCGTGGGTATACTGTTGGGTAAACATCCCACCCAAATTTGTTCGTGCATACATCCCGTCAAAGCGGTGGCCGAAAACAAGATAATATGTGGAGTCAATTTTTTCCAGCATCCCGCCGGCGACAGCCATGTTGGTATCGGTAATCTGACGAAAGCAGGCTCCAGGTGCCGAACCGGTCATGGATGCCAGCACCAGGCATTCCAGGTCAACCGCTACAAGTGAAGGGAACGTCTTCCAAACATTTTGTGTCGCCATCCGGCCATACCCGCCGATCATGTACAAATATCTCCCGTCCTGGTAAAACTGCATATTGGAAGATGTCACAGCTTCATAAATATCTGGCAACAGCTGAGTTGCATCCAGGGATGTATGCGTATTGGTCAGCGGATCCACAATGTAGATTGAATCATTCCTTCCATAAGTTGGGAAAGCCTGCATCGCCTGCATGATGTGCAGGCCGTCAATCCTGCCCCCGATAAAAATCCATTTTCCGTTCCATTCAGCAAATGCGCCGGAATGGGTGGCAGGAACTGATAAGGCTGAAGGCTGTATGTAAAGCGCAAACGGTTGTTGAGCCTGAAGACTGGAAAGAGAAACCAGGAAGAAGGCAATAAGAAACCCAAGAATACGAGTATTCATTTTCAGATTAAATTATATGTAACAGGAATTTTTCTGTTAGTACTGAACAACCAGTGTACGAGTTACTGATGCTGAGCCATCGCTGAGTGTAATGGAATAGATACCATCTGACAGATTAGCCCGGACAGGATGACTCATCATTCCTGCAGAAACGGCGATTGTTTGCTGACAAACAGTTTGTCCAAGCAGATTGTTTACCGTCAGTTGAAGCAACTTTTCTTTATCACTTGAAATTCCAAGAGTAAACACTCCTGAATTCGGATTCGGGTAGATGGAAATTGTTTTGAGCCAGGCATTGTCGCTGATCCCTAAACATGCATCCACTCTCACCAACTGAGTTGCGACATAAGAACAACCCTGCAGAGAAGTGTAGTAGTAAGAAACTTCATGTGTTCCGATACCTGCCACTGCAGGATCAAAGGTGTTGCACTGTATTCCCGGTCCGGAAAATGCTCCTCCCAGAACAGAAGGCTGAAGGCTGACAGCAGAGTTATAGACACAATACAATGTATCCAGTCCTGCAAAACTTACATTGAATGGAGTACTGTGTACAAAAACAGCGGACGCTGAATTTGTGCATCCGGGGGATGCCGTTACGACCACTCCATACGTGCCTTCCTGGGCAGCTGGATAACTTGAAGAATCGGCACCGGGAAGAGGGATGCCATCAAAACTCCATTGGTAAGTAAATCCGGGTCCTTCCGGCACACTCAGGAGTGCTGTACCATTCCCACAATCCCGGATAGTATCCATTCCACCGTTAATGTATGTTGCCGGGGTACAATCAGCAGAAGTGAATTTGTAAATAATTCCGGATCCTATACCTGAACAATACAATTCACCGTAACGATCCTCACCGAAAGTAACAATATTGGCAGGCCCGAGGTTGCCGAGATTTGTTTGTGTGTACACACCGTTTGCGTCAACTTCCAGATACCGTATTGTCGAGACGCAATAATCAGTGAAAAAATATTTCTTCCACATATCGTTGTGAGCACCACCGCGGTAGCGGTATCCTCCGGTAACGGAACAATTGCCCCCGGAATGTGTGTAAGTATGAACCGGGCCGGTGTAACTCGTCAATGGAAGACAGGTAGGATCGGTAGCATATTGCGAGGTTCCTTCCCAACAACGCCATCCGTAATTCCGTCCGCCCTGTACCCAGGCCGGCTGGAAATCTATTTCTTCAACGGTTCCCTGCCCCACATCTCCGATCCATAAATCTCCGGTGATCCTGTCAAAATTCCAGCGCCAAGGATTGCGGACACCGATTGACCAGATCTCTTCCCTTCCGGACAAACCGCTGCAGGGATATGGATTTCCGGGGGGAATGGCATAGGTAGGTATGGAAGGATCCACTTTTATTCTTAACATTTTGCCTAATAAGGAATCGCGGTTTTGTGCACGATTCTCTGGATCCCCACCCGCACCACCGTCACCCGTACCAATATAGAGATATCCATCCGGCCCGAAAGCGAGATGTCCCCCGTTATGATTGGAATAAGGTTGCCAGATTGTAAGCAAAATTTCTTCTGTATTGGGATCTACGGAATCCGGATTCGAGGCATCCACACGAAATCTCGAAATGCGCGTATCACCATGGGTTTGTGCCGTGTAATTCACATAGAAATATCCACTGGTGGCGAAATCAGGGGCAAAGGCAAGGCCAAGCAAACCCTGTTCGCTTCCGAATTTCACACGTGTAGTGATGTTCAGAAATGGGTAAGGATTTGTCACGCCCGCCTGGTTGACAATCTGAATTCTTCCGGGTTGTTCCAGGATAAAAAGGCGGTCGTCGCCACAGTTTTTAATATCGACCGGACTGCTGAATCCGGAAGCAAATGTGCTTACGCTAATTTGTGCAAAACCATTCAAGGCGATGATAAAAGCAAGCACCAGTGCAAGTAATAATTTTTTCATATAAAAGGGATTGTGGATAGGAAGTATCCCTACAAAAATAGAAAACGGAATGAATCGTCAGACACGAAATGCAAAATAAGCTGATTCGGAAGTTCCGGCACATTTACCCGCGAAAAACCCAATGAAAAAGGCCAGGCAAAATGCCCGGCCTAAACATCATTGTGCGTCTGGAATGTTTTAAAAAATCACCGTAAAGGTGAAGAATACGATTGCTGAAACAAGAATCGCATCGACTATCAAAATCATATAAAGACTGATAGGTATTTCCGCTTTTGCTTCCTGCATGTTGTCAGAATGCTGCCCCTGTTCGTCTTCTTCCATATGATTGTAGGTTACTACGGGTTCGCTTTTCATCATCTTCTTTTTTTTCTAAGAATACAACAGAATGAAAATGATTGCTTGCAATTTCCGACCAGTGACTTACAATGTAAGGAACCTTTCTGTTTTTAAAGAAATTCATTAAAAACCAAAAATTAACGGTGTTTTTGGCAGAACGAGCAATTAAAAAGCTTTAAAATAAAATAAACCTAAACTATGTCCATAGTGTTTGCACTTGCAAATGCAGAATTCAAATTAATCTTGCAAACAAAGGATGTAATTGAAAAACCAGCCGAGCGATACTCCTACTGCATTTTTCGAAATAATTCATCTTCCGACAGAACCGGATCTTTGCGGTTGGCAGCTTACATCCGGCCAATTGAGCACAAATCTATTTTTATAGACACGTTTATTTCAGAGCAATTTTTCCTGCAAGTTTCACTACTCCACAATGGGCCATCTCGGCAATTTTGTCAATCTTTATTTTCGATTGATCCAAGCCTTGTGAATCCGCATATGATTTTTTTATCTTCCGTTTTTCTTTAAATTTGAAAATTGATCAGGTATCCATGTATAAGTACGCGACATTCTTCCTTTTCCTGTCCATCCCTTTGTTTCTGAGCGGGCAGACCATAATCTGGTCTGAAGACTTCAACAACGGATGTACAGACAATTGCAATGCCGACAGTTATTCAGGACCAAACGGGGCATGGACAGTAGTTGACGTAACAACACCCGGGAATTTTGCAAACCAATGGTTTGTCAGTTGTGCGGAAAATGGTCAGCCAACCGGAACCTGCGGTGCGGGTTGTGGAAACAATGCAACGCTGCATGTGGGCAGTGTACCGTGTACCCTCTGTCTGACCTGCCCAACGGGAGATTGCGGGGCGGCATACAATGCCGGTCCTTCGTCACTTACCGGGGAAGATCCGACAACCAACAAACGCGTGATTTCTCCGTTGATCAGCACACTAGGAAGAACAAATATTTCGCTTCACTTTAAATACATTGAACTTGGAAACAATGCGCTCGATGATGCAATCGTTGAATTCAGTATTGACGGCGGAGCAAGCTGGCTCGGTTTTACGAATACCCCCAAGACACCAACCACCTGTCCGGGGCAGGGCTTTTGGACCTCATTCTCTTCTATTCTTCCCTCCATCTGTGAGAACATTCCAAATTTCAGACTTGCTATTCGTTGGGTTAATAATGATGATGGAATTGGAAATGATCCTTCTTTCGCGGTTGATGATATAGAACTTTCTGTCCCTTCTGCCACACTCCCGCATGCTGCATTTACAACTTCCGGACCGGCTTCAGGTTGTGATTCCGTTTGCATTGCAATGACCAATACGTCCACCGGAAATCCTACACAATGGACATGGACATGCCCGGGAGCTACCAATCCCATCCAATCTTCCTCCAGTCCGCAACCCTTTTGTTTCACTGCTTCCGGGACGTATACATTCAAATTAAAAGTGCAAAATTCAAACGGAGCAGATTCAACAACGCAAACCGTTACTGTATCAGTAATTCCCTCGCCACAACCTGCATTGTCAGCGAACGATACTGTATTGTGCCTGGGAGATTGCATCGGATTCACCAACCTTACTTCAGGTTCAGTAACATCTTCAACATGGAATTTTCCTGGAGGCATTCCAGCATCTTCAAATGCTCTGAACCCTTCCTCCATTTGTTATGCTAACTCCGGTACGTATGCAGTGACGCTGACTATAAATAACGGATCCTGCGCTTCCAGTGTGACGCATTCGAATTATATCAGTGTAAATGCTGCCGTTGTACCAACAATTTCTGCTGCTGGAAATACGCTCAGCTCCTCACCTGCTCAAACCTATCAATGGTACAGTCTACAAAACGGACTTATCACCGGAGCTACACAGAGCACTTACACTGCTACACAACCCGGGGATTATTATGTTGTGACCACCGATGCCAAAGGTTGTTCCGCACAATCTGCAAGTGTAAACATGGCAGCTCCGGTTGCTGGATTCAGCCCGGCTTCCATCAACCCGGGATGCGACACAACCTGTGCATCATTGACCGATAGTTCAACCGGAAATCCTACTCAATGGTCGTGGTCCTGTCCGGGTGCAGTCAACCCTTCACAAAACGGCTCCTCTCCGGCTCCATTTTGCTTCACCGCATCCGGGACTTATACTGTGACGCTGACTACCAGCAATCCCATCGGCTCCAGTACATTTTCGCAACCGCTGACGGTCGCTCTGCTTCCGGCTCCGGTTGTCAGTTTCGCCACCGGCGATCCGGTCTTGTGTGAAGGAGAATGTACCGCATTTACAAACCAGACGACAGGAACCATCGCATCTGTTTCCTGGTCATTCCCCGGCGGAAATCCTGCCAGTTCGACCTCTGCTCATCCTTCTTCAGTTTGTTTCGCCAATTCAGGAACATACGATGTCAGCCTGACGGTAAGCAACGGTTCCTGCTCTTCTACTCTATCCGTTCCAAATTACATTGCAGTGAATGCCCCCATAGTTCCAGTCATCACCGTTAATGGCACCCTCCTCTCCTGTTCCCCTGCTGTCAGCTATCAGTGGTACAGCGTGCAAAACGGATTGATTGCTGGTGCAACACTGAGTACCTACAGTGCAATTCCGGGAGAAGAGTATTATGTTGTCGTTATGGATACAAATGGCTGCAGTACACAATCGGCAGTTGTCAGCCTGGCCGGCCCCTCTGCGGGATTTCAGACTACCGGAAGTTCTCCCGGTTGTGACACAACGTGTGTGACTCTCGCTGACAACTCTACCGGCAATCCTTTCCAATGGACCTGGTCCTGCCCCGGTGCGGTGAATCCTGTGCAGACAGGATCAGCTCCAGCACCGTTTTGCTTCACACAATCCGGTACTTACCCGGTTACATTAACGGTAAACAATGGCGGAGGAATTGATTCGGTAACACAATCAGTTGTCGTTACGATGCTCACTCTACCGGACGTTCTCTTCAGTTCCGGGGATTCAATTCTATGCACCGGAGATTGTACCGGATTCATCAACCTGACGAGCGGAACGGTTGTATCTTCCTCCTGGTTTTTCTCCGGAGGAACTCCCTCAACTTCTTCATCTGACAACCCCCAGAACATTTGTTATTCAACTGCCGGTGT
>DAORHY010000153.1:0-8416 GCA_035438225.1 Bacteroidia bacterium | reverse complement strand
TTTAAGGCAAAGAATATTTTTGAATACAAAGATGACCTCAAAATTTCCGATACCGAATACGGGCCGAACGGTGAATTCAGGTATACCTGGAAGTATCAATACGATCCTGCAGGAAGGATGACAGTTGCTGAGCAGGTTTATCCGGAACAGCTGGTGAATGCAAAAAGAATGTATACGTATAATCCGTCAGGTCAATTGACAGAAGAAAAACACGAGAACCGGTCCGTGTTTCAAAGGCACTCCAGGTATACTTACGACGAAAACGGCTTGATGAATACGAGTCAGGACTTGTCTGCTACAGGCAGAGTGCTATCCAGGAGTCGTTTTGTTTACGAACATGCTCAATAGCTGTGTAAATTGAGTTCTGGTGCATTGTGAAGACAGGAATAATGTATTTTCCCTCCATCCGAACGGATAGTGATCAGGATGCTGAACCCCTGAAAAGCCTTACCACCGTTGCTTGTATTGTTTTATTTTTATATATTGGTCAGGCTTTAATGCTTTAGGGGTGTGGGGATTGGGCAGAGTAATGCCGGTCCGGACACTGAGACGGAGCCCGGAATCTGAAGAAAAAGGCTTTTATAACGGTCCGGAAAGGGTAAAATCTCTGCCACTTATCCAAAAAAGCCTCCAATAGTACACTTTGGATTGAAAACGGGGGGGTGACGATGGTATCTTAGAGTCATCATTAGAACAAAGGAGTGCTGGTTCACAAAGTTCTTTTCACATCAAAGCAAAAAGCAAAACCGATCAGGTTTAAAAATAGTAAAAGGAGAAAGCAGAAAATCCTATCCTTCATTGCAGGGGATTAAAAGAGTAAGCTCAACACAAAAACAATCAGACAATGAAAAATGCAAACTCAAAAAGCCCAAAAGGGAAGAAGCTTTCAAAAACTGAAGCAAAAGCTGTAGTTGGTGGAAGAAACATCAAAGGAAAAGTATCAAAATCCAAACTTCAGTCTGGTACCAGTCTTTCCTAAACCATTGCCGGGCGGATGCGCTCCGCCCGGATTTCTATCGAAAATTCATTCACATTCTATCATAACAGTTAAAAACCCAAACCAATGAAAAACTCAAAAACTACAAAAGCAATTTCCGGTAAAAAATTATCGAAGAGCGAAGCAAAAGCTGTTGTTGGCGGACGTACTGTAAAACCAGCCATCTCAAAATCCAAGCTTCAGTCAAATACCGGCATTTCCTAATTGACATCCGGGGTATCCTGAATAACCGGATTCCTTTGAGTCTTTAAATCACTATTAATTTAACAATTTAAAATCTAAAACAATGAAAAACTCAAAAACTCCAAAAGCTATTTCCGGTAAAAAATTATCGAAAAGCGAAGCAAAAGCAGTTGTAGGTGGCCGCACAGTAAAACCGGCTATTTCAAAATCCAAACTTCAATCCAGTACAGGTATTTCCTGATCATTTACAGGGCAATTGTTTTGTGCCCATGAATTTCAACGTTTCATTTGAATTTTAATTCTGGTTACAAGCACGGTTATAGTTTTTCAATAAGTGCATTTACTGGTAAAAGAATACAAGAAATGAGAGGCAAGCGCCTCTCATTTCGCATTTAATGTGGCAGTGACAGTGTGGATCCGGGAACTGTTCTGGTTTTTTCAGAGAAAAAACAGATCGATCTGATCCGTGAATGAGCTGGTTATTATCCCTATAGGCTTTGTTTTTCTAATCAAATAAATAATTGTTTCTTTGGTTGAAATTGAATGCCGGTAAATGCGACTATCCATAAGACAATTTTTTTTCTGCACCTTTCTGATCTGCATTACCAGTCAATTTGCTGCCCGTGGGCAGGATCCGGCCAAAGACAGCCTGAAAGCGATCATCAACAAAGCTCAGCCAGATACGAACACTGTAAATGCGCTTTTAGAATTAGCCAAAATCTACCTGAATTCCGATGTACAGATGACCCTTCAGTATGCTGAAGAAGCAAATGCATTGGCAAAAAAAATTGGTCAACCGAAAGGGTTTGCCTTGTCATACAAAACAATTGCCATTGGTCATTTTACAAAAGGAGACTTTGTAAAAGCGCTACAGAATTACGAGTATTCACTGGCAGTTTTTGATTCCATTGGAGACAAAAAAGGTGCAGCCAACATTATCAGCAATATGGGAAACATCTTCTTCAACAAAGGAGACGATGTGAAAGCCCTCGAGTTGTTCCTGAAGTCCTTGAAAATTGCTGAAGAAATCAATGATACCCTGAGGATCGTCACCTGTTTGGCGAATATTGGTGCGGTATATACACTTAAACCGACAACCTACAAAGAAGCCCTGAGTTACCTCATTCGCGCCAATGAATTGAGCGAAATAATTCACGATGACAATACAATCGGAGCCATCACTGTGAATATCGGGGAAATTTATTTTAACAGCAACAACCTGGATTCCGCACTCTATTACTATGAAAAATCCCTGAAAGTAGTGGAGGGCACCCAGGACGAGCCGTATACCCTGAACAATATCGGCCAGGTGTATATGGAAAAGAAAGAGTATGGAAAAGCGATTGAAATTCAACAAAGAGCATACCGGAAAGCGAAAGCGCTTGAAGCAAAAAGTGATATTGCAATTTCATTGATTGGGCTTGCCAAAACACATCTGGTTAAAGGAGATTATAATCCAGCCCTTGCCAGTTACCTGGAGGCGGAAAGCATTGCGAAAGAGATCGGATCCAACTATAGTTTGAGGGACATTTACTCCGGCCTCTCTAAATTATACACCGCGAAAAAAGATTATGGAAATGCAAACAAATACCTTGAATTACTACTGGGCATAAAAGATACGTTGTATAATATTGATGCTGCAAGAAAGCTGGGTACACTGCAGTTTACCTTTGATATCGAGAAAAAGCAGGGGCAGATCAACCTCCTGACCAAAGACCAGGAGTTAAAGGAAAAAGAAATCAGCAGGCAAAAATTTGTTCGCAATAGTTTTATCGGCGGCTTTGGTATTGTACTCGTTTTTGCAGGCGTCTTTTTCAGGCAGCGAAACCGGATTTCAAGGGAGAAGAAGCGCAGCGATGAATTGTTGCTGAATATCCTTCCTGAAGAAACAGCGGAGGAATTGAAAGCCACCGGGACCGCAAAAGCAAAAAGTTTTGATTCCGTGAGTGTGCTCTTCACCGATTTCAAAAACTTCACCCAGGCAAGCGAACGATTGTCTGCGGAGGAGTTGGTCAAAGAAATAAATTATTGTTACAGCGAGTTTGATAAAATCGTAACAAAATATAACATTGAAAAAATAAAGACTATTGGTGACGCGTATATGTGTGCAGGCGGGCTGCCCGTCAGCAACACCACGCATCCGGAAGACGTTGTGAAGGCCGGACTTGAAATGCAGGAGTTTATTTCCCGGAATAAACAAGAGCGTATGAAGTTGAATCAACCCTATTTTGAATTGCGCCTGGGCATTCATACGGGGCCGGTAGTTGCAGGTATTGTCGGGATTAAAAAGTTTGCCTATGACATCTGGGGCGATACGGTAAATACAGCTTCCCGTATGGAAAGCAGCGGAGAGACCGGAAGGGTGAATATTTCGGGAGCCACCTTTGAACTCATTAAAGATAAATTCAGGTGTACTCATCGAGGCAAAATCGAGGCAAAAAACAAAGGTGACATTGACATGTATTTTGTCGATGGCATAGCCTGATTCTGACAGGGCTTAATTCTTTTCCAGCTCACTGGCTGATGGATTTACCGCTTATTGTGTGCATGTTTCATGAAATTTGAAAAATGAATACACGCAAGACTAAGCACGTAGCTGCGATCGAACCCAAAGAGAAAGCAATAGGGCAAAAAATCAACTGACGTATCCGGGAAGCTTTCAGTTCTTTTTTGTGAATAAATTTTTCCCGGGATTAAAGATTTCCTTCTGCAGTTAGATTGCGGGAACGGTTTTCAGAGGAGCTGTTTACAGGCAGGCATATCCTGAATTCAGTGAAACTGTTTTCTTCAGAATCAACGCTCAGGGTACCACCATGAACCTGGATAATGTCATGGCTGATACTCAGGCCGAGTCCGGTCCCTTCCCCGGATGGTTTGGTGGTGAAAAACGGATTGAATATGTGGTCCCGGACATGTGACGGTATGCCTGTACCGTTGTCCCATATTTTGATTTCCACACATTCATTTCCTGGTTGTTCTTCGGATGGCAGGAGAGCGGTGCTTAGAATTACTTTTGCTTTGTAGGTGCCATTCTCTTTTTTTTGCTTTTCATGGACAGCATAAAAAGCATTTGTAAGCAGGTTCAGAATTACCCGGCTCAAGTCCTCGTAGATGACAAAGATCTTTGGAATTCCGCTGCCCAGATGTTTTTCAAAAGAACAGGAAAATCCGATAACTCCCGAACTCATTCCATGGAACGCAATGTCCGCTGCATCTCTGCTGATCTCGTTGATATTGGATAGTCTTTTCTCCACCTTCTCGGACCGTGCATGCAGCATCATGCTTTGAAGAATGCTGTTCGCCCGGGTTCCATGCATGTGAATTTTGGAAAGATTGCCTTTCAGAATTTCAGTCAATTCCTTTCGCACACTTTCTTCATGAACGGCACTGAGTTCATCCAGAATCTCTGAACTTGATTCCGAAAAATTATTGATGAAATTTAGTGGATTTCTTAATTCGTGTGCAATTCCGGCAGTAAGTTGTCCGAGAGAAGCCAGTTTTTCCGATTTTACAAGGAGTTGTTGAGCAGAATGAAAATCATCCAGGGTTTTCCGCAGCTTCTGGTTCGCATTTTCGAGAACAGTAGCTTGTTTTTGCAGGGAACGATTGAGTGTCTCCGCGCGGTGCTGATAAAAACCGGCTACTCCAAAAGCGATTCCTAAAAATAATGGGGCTGAATCGATAATGTAATGTAGCGGATTTTCACGGTGTACCAACTTGATTGTTTCAATGTTCAGAGGTAATTTCAGGTGAAAAATTGTGTCAAAGCTGATGGCAATAAATGGAAAGCAAAAGCCAAATAAAAATCCTATGAGCGCATACCGGCAAATGGACGAGCTGCAATTGATTGTGTATCTATCCGGTTTCATTTGGTCGGAAATTACAAAAAGGATGGAGAACGGCAAGTATAAAACGACTTAAATTCACCTGTCTGGTTGAAGCGAATTGTTTTTACCTTTGTCCTGTGAAATGTGAATGTTCATGACGGGGACGATTATTTATCGGCTAGTTCCGGTTTCGCATTCAAATATCAATTCTGTTCCTATACTGTTTAACTCTAAAAAAAGATTATGAAAAGACAAGCCACTGCCGTTTGGAACGGCTCCGGTAAAGAAGGTAAGGGAAACCTTACCACCCAAAGTACTGTCTTAAACCAGACACAATACTCCTATAGTTCCCGTTTTGAACAGGGGGTTGGTACCAACCCGGAAGAACTGATTGCAGCTGCTCACGCCGGTTGTTTTACAATGAAACTGAGTTTTGTACTTGGTGAAGCCGGCTTTGTTCCGGAAATGCTCAAGTCAACATCAATCGTGAACCTCGAAAATGGCAGCATCACGGAATCACACATTGTACTCACAGCAAAAGTGCCGGGAATTTCCAAAGAAGTTTTTGATGCGAGTGTAAAGAGTGCTGAACAAAATTGCCCTGTGAGCAAAGCATTGAATATCAAAATATCAGTGGAAGCCACACTGGATAATTAATTAGAGCTATTTGGAGTTGTGATTTGCTCCGTTTGAATCAGCTCCCTGCTGTATTTTCTGGCTTGGAAATAAAACAAATGTCTCGTTCGCCGCACTCAGACATTTAATGTATTCCTTCCGGATGCATGGCAGGGAGTTTTTTAATTGAACCATTTTTCAATAAAATTTATCCCGGCATTTCCATTCGGGATCTTTTCTTGTTTTACCAGATCAACAACAAGTTCCGGATGAAATGCACGGGCCCTGGTAATGGATTCGGTTGTGCATCGGATTCAGTTTTGTAAACCTGGGTAAGATTGGTGGAATGCTGAGATTTTTCATATTTTGAATTTGCAGGTTGCCTCAACAGGTTGGGATGCAGATGAACGAACACCGTTGTTTTCGCAGGTGTGTTAATAGTGGGTCACAGGAATCTCATTTTTTACTATCGCCTGTGTTAATTGCAAAGGGTTCTGAATTTAAAAATGTAATCTTTCTTTCTTGAAATTCAAACCCAACAATACCATGAAAAAACTTACGTCCTTTTCATTGATTACTTTTTGCGTTTTTTTCTTTGCAATCAGTAGTGTTGCCCAACGCTATCAGCCTATGCCAACACAAAATGCAACATGGAGTTCAGTGCGTTGCTGGTATTTTTACCCGGCCGGATGGCACGACGAATACAGTGTTTCGCTGAATGGCACGGATACAACTTTGAATTCGAATGTGTATACAAAACTCATGCTACGGACGCACCATGCTCCCGGGACGGTCTTCGACTCTGTGTATACTGATTTTCTTGGTGGCATGAGAGAAGTAGGCAAACGCATCTATTTCTTTTCGGATTATCTGTGCGGAGATACGATTGAACGCCTGATCTATGATTTTAATCCGGCAAATATTGGCGATACCATAAGGACACAGGTCTTAAGCAATCTGACGAATTACGTTGACCACATCGTCACCGCAGTGGATTCCGTACAGATGGGTTCTGTTTATCACCGGAGGCTTACCCTTGCCGATCCGAATGGAATCTCGTGGGAGAATTGGGTTGAAGGTGTCGGCAGCAGTTTGGGTCTGACATATGCGACTTATTTTATTCTTTCCGATAACAGTTACGACCTCACTTGTTTTCAGGTAAAAGACGTAGTACTCTATTCTAACCCTTCGCCATCTTATGGTTTTTGCACTCCGCCGCTTCCGCTAATAATTTGCGATTCTGCGTTGACTTCAGTTTCCGAAGTTTCGCCAGAGGTAGCTGCTTTATTCTATCCAAATCCCACAAAAGAATTTTTGTCAATCCGGCTCCTCAACACGTGTAAGTTTATTCGGATCACCGATGTCACAGGGCAGGAGCAATGCTGCTTTTTGAATACTGATGTGATTAACGTGAGCATTTTGGCTGACGGCTTGTATTTTGTTCAATTCCTAAATGAAGCGAATGAAGTTATTTCTGTCGGTAGCGTTGTGAAAGAGTAAATGTATTCCGGCATAGTTTTACGTTTTGAATGGGTCGCGTAGCGGTTGTTCTCGTTTTGGTTTTTTCTTTTCAACCTTTTGTATAAAACCGGAAGTTCTGATTGGATGTTTTTCAGACCGGCTAACCGCTTGCATAGTCCTTTTTATTTAATATCTTAGTTCCTGAAATCTTTAGATTGACAAATTGAATTGCATTTATTTTGTAGATATTTCAACCTGCCGCAACTTAATTTCTTTTAAAATAAGCGGATAAAAATTTATGATTCACATGGAGTCCAGAGACCATCGTAAACGGGGCGAAGCCGAAAAGCCAGATGAGTAGGAATTTCAAATTTATTGATTATGCCAACTACAATACCCCAGTTCAAAAATGATCCGATCGTAGTACTCCTGCTGGGCCTTGTTACCTGCGGGTTGTACCTGATTTATTGGAACATTAAAACCGCCCAGGTGATCAATGCCGTTGCAGAGAAAGAGGTGATTTCCCAACCAATTGCAATTTTCGCCGGTTGTTGTATTCCTGTGAATTTGTACTTCTATTACCTGGCCGGAAAAGAAGGGTTGCCGAAAATTTATGAAAAAATAGGAGAACCCGAAAAGGATCAAAGCACTTTGTTGTTGATTCTCGGTCTGGTTTTTCCAATGGTAGCTGCAATGATCGTTCAAGGTGATATTAACAAATTGTATCAATAAGCTGTCAGCAGACAGAAAAATCATCGGTATTGCCGGGGCATTGACGGCCCTGGTACTACCGGCGATCATTTTATTAATTAATCCCCACTTTGAGGGATCACAATCCTTTTGTCCTTTTAAAATGCTCACCGGCTTTCCTTGCCCGGGATGCGGACTAACAAAATCAATGGCCTTTTTTTATGCAGGGAATATTGACAAAAGTTTAAGTTACCATTTGTTTGGACCTGCCTTTGTCTTTTTTTGTATGCTGGTGGTCGTTACTTTATTTCTCGAGAGGTTGACGAAAAAAGAATATTTCAGAAAAATTCTTTTTAATGTGAGAGCCGGCTATATCGCAGGTCTGTTGCTGGGCGCTTATCACCTGGTAAGACTTGTTTTTTTTGTTATGCAGCACAACATCACTGAAATTGTGAAAGAGTCGGTGTGGAAGTAATTGCTTTTTCTTTGGCCCAGGATGATATTCAAACATCACCGGGACGTCTGAAAACGTACACCCTGAATAAGATTCAAAAAGATGGTGGCTTCAAATGTCAGACAGGAAGTGCAAAACCCAATTCATTTGCCGGATAAATAATATCTTTGCCGCTTCGCGCTATGCTCC
>DAORHY010000152.1:0-8447 GCA_035438225.1 Bacteroidia bacterium | reverse complement strand
CGATCCCAATGAATGGATCAATAAAATGGACACTGCCTGGTCCGGTGCAATTCCGGCGACCATCATGGTAAAAAATAAAAAAAATGTTTTCTTTAAAGAAGGTCAATTGGATATAACGGAATTAAAGAGTGTAATTGACAATCTGAAAAGTGGCAACTGAACTCCCTTGGGTTTCATTCTTTCATCGACTCTTGCTAACGAATAAACGCAAACAGGAAATTAACACCAAACCAATATTTAAATTATGAAAACAAAACTCATTTTATTCATTCTTGTACTTTCAGGAATAGCCGTATTTGCCCAAGGTTACAAAGTTGGTGATACTGCCCGCGATTTCTCACTGAAAAATGTGGATGGGAAACAGGTAACTCTGAAACAGTTTTCAGATGCCCGGGGATTCATCGTCGTATTCACATGCAACCATTGTCCTTTTTCGAAAGCCTACGAAAGCAGGATCATTGATCTTGACAAAAAATATGCAGCGTTGGGTTATCCTGTGATTGCCATCAATCCAAACGATGAAAAAATTGTGCCGGAAGATTCGTATTCGAACATGGTTGCTCTGGCAAAAGAAAAGCACTATCCATTTCCTTATCTGTACGATGAAAGTCAGGAAATAGCTTCAACTTATGGCGCTTCCAGAACACCGCATGTATTCGTGCTTCAAAAAGAAAACGATAAAAACATTATTAAATACATCGGTGCGATTGACAACAATGCAGACGATGCAGGGAAAGTAACCGCCAAATTTGTCGGGAATGCCGTGGATGCACTCTTAGCCGGCAAAGAGGTTCCGCTTGCAGAGACCAAAGCGATCGGCTGCACGATTAAATGGAAACAACAATAAAAAGCACCTCTGACTATTCATTTTAGTACCATGAAAAAGGTTTTGTTGATGCGATCGACAAAACCTTTTTTATTCGCCAACCGGAATCTAAACCTTTCTCCAGGAGAATGGTTCGTAAACCCAAAATAGAAACTACTCCATTCTCCGAAGCCCACCTAATTCTTTTTAATGCCGGGATTGTAACCTGAATTGTCATGTCAGAGAAAACATCTGAAAAGTCTGTTTTTTCTTCTAAATCCCGTTTTATTCTATTTGCAACTTTGGCAATACCTCGTATTTTTGCCGGACATGAAAACTGCGAAGATTCACCCGATTTTATTGTCCTGCGTTCTTGGATTGATTTTACCATTGCTCACTCCTGCACAATGCATAAGTCCGATCAATTCCTTTCCTTACAATGAAGATTTTGAATCCGGACCGGGTGGATGGGCTTCCGGTGGCACTTCTGATGACTGGACTTTGGGAACGCCGGCAAAATCCATTATTGCTCAGGCGGGCAGCGGAACACAATGCTGGATCACCGGAGGTCTGACTACCGCATTCTACAATTTTGGTGAACGCTCTTATGTTCAAAGTCCCTGTTTTGATTTCACAAATCTGGATCATCCGCTGGTTCATTTTAAATTATACTACGAAACAGAATACAAATTTGACGGTGCAAATTTTCAATATTCCCTTGATGGCGGACTAAACTGGACGAATCTGGGTGCTGACGGCGAGCCGGTGGATTGTCACACCAAAAACTGGTACAATTACGGCAACATCACGAATATGACCGGTCTTGCATCACCTGCTCACGGGTGGTGTGGGAATTCACTTCCGACTTCCGGATCCTGCCAGGGAGGCAATGGAAGCCTGGGCTGGGTGGATGCGGAACATTGCATGAGTAATTTAGCTAACCAGCCACAAGTCATCTTCCGTTTTACTTTCGGTGCAGGTACGACCTGTAATGCATACGATGGTTTTGCTTTTGATATGTTCACCATCGAAGAGACACCTGTTCCAGTACCGGATTTTTCAATTGCCTGTGCCGGAGCAAACCAGGTCGCTTTCACGGATATCAGTACGGTTTGCCCGACCGGATGGACCTGGGATTTTGGCGACGCAGCATCCGGCTCAAACTCCAGTTTTAGCCAGAACCCGAATCATACATTCAGTGCAACAGGAACTTTCATCGTAAAAATGATTGCATCCAATACCTGCAGTGATACTGCCTCGGTTACAAAAACAGTAACCATCCTGAGTGCCACAGATACTATCCGGCCGGAATCCTGTGAAGGAAAAAAAGACGGATCCTTCGCCGTTTACGTAAGTCCTTCTGGAAGCTATCAATATTCCTGGAACACAACACCCGTTCAGAATTCTTCAACTGCTTCAGGGCTATCTGCAGGTATCTACACGGTGAGTGTCACCGGAACACCAGAGACCTGCCCCTTTACGCTAACCGACACCGTTCATGCAGGCCCTCCCTGTGAAGAACTTACCCTTACCAATGTCCTGACTCCAAACACCGATGGAAAGAACGACGGATATTTCATCATTGGACTGGATAAATATCCTTCCAACAAATTGACTATTTTCAATCGGTGGGGTAAACTTGTATACGAAAAAGACAACTATGTCAATGGAACCTGGAAAGGCATGAATGATGACGGTACAAAACTTTCGGAAGGAACCTATTATGTTATTTTTGAAGCAACAGGTGCCGGAATCACTAAAAAAAGTTGGGTAAAAATTCTGAACAGCGAAAATTAACAGCAATTTTCAGGACAATTCCCGTTGTAAAGATATCCGGATACAATTTTATTCAACACTTTTCTCCTTCACGGATTGAAGCATTTTCAGAGCAGTATGAGCAACTCCATTGTCTGGAAATTCCTCCAGGACCCGCTCATAAACCTCAATTGCTTTTTGTCCGTTTCCGATCTGGGTATAGGAAAATGCAATGTTTGTCATGGCCAGTTCCCTGTATGTCATCGAACTGGAGCTTAACAATGTAATGAAGCGAAATTTATCTATGTTTTTATTTTTAGTAAAAAAGGCATAACTCTTTTCAAAAAAAGGTATTGCTTCTGCAAATTTATTCAACCGTACCAGCCGGATTCCTTTCCGGTGATCTCCTGCGATGCTCTTTCGGAGAATCATGGCTGTCGCTGAATACAAAATTGCACCTGTTGGAAATGGCAGCGGCCAGTGCAAAGAATCGAACCCGTAAACAATCAACCCAATCAAAACAAACTGAAACATAACAGCAATCAAAGAAATACGTTGGATGACGGGGGCTTTGGGAGACATTAAGTGTTGAAGTATAAAGTATGAAGTAAAATGAAAAATTACTTTCGCTGCGAATCGTACTATAAATTTTAAAATGTGAAGTAAAACTTTTATCCGAAATCAGAAATCACTCATTTACGACCACCTTTACACATTCAACAATGGAATTGTACAATAGCGAAGAAAGTTCTTCGTAACGGCCGGCAATTTCCTTATCGTCGAAAGAAAGATCATTCCAGGAACCCATTCCACCGAAAACCCAGGCTTTTGAGGCAGCAAAAAGGAGCTGGAGCGACAATTGATTGAACGCTTTATCCGGAACAAAATCTTTGTAGTAATACAATTCGCCCGGCGATAAATTCGTCAGCTCATACAGCGCTTTCTGAAAGGTTTCTGCCCAGCCTTTCAGATTTTGCTGGAATGCAAACGAAGCAATATCCGACAAGGCCTGACGAAACTCTTGCCGCACCACTTCGGGGTTTTGCAGGGACTGAGTGCTTTTTATTTTCCGGGCGAATCGTGCGTAATTTACGATCCAGGTAGTTTGATGGTCTGCAGACTGAGTTTCCGGAGCTTCTTTCAGTTGCCAGCGGGCAGACCAATAATAAGAATAGCCCTGACATTGCTGTTCGATCATCCATGTCCCTCCTCCTCCGATAAAACCGGCAAGTCTGTAATCCGCAGCTGTACTCTGATCCTCGGAATGACGGAAAAACAAATGAAGTTTCTTTGTCTTTTCTTTTTTTAGCAAGTCAAGCCAATCCAGGGGATCTTTCCGGAGAATGTTATCAGCGTACTTACGGAAGAAAAACGGCTTTCTGAATTCATGGAAATCGATCACCTCACAGTTCTGGAAGGTTGAATTGACAGGGTAGAAAGCCGGGTCGACAACACCGGTTTTAAGAAACTGATTTCCATAAGCAGCCAGTGCAATCAGCTGGGCAAGGGTTCCGGTCATCACAGAGGAATAGAGGATTAAAGAAAAGAAAGAAACCCGAATGCTGAAAATAATCCTCCTGAAATTCGTCCGGGTTTTTCTTCCATCTATGAAAAGCCGCTCCGGCGCTACCCTGCCCATCCTTCTCTGTCCAGGCTCCGGTATTGAATGGCCTCAGCAAGATGCTCCGTCCGGATCGTTTCACTTTTGTCCAGATCAGCAATTGTCCTGGATACTTTTAAAATGCGGTCATACGCTCGTGCAGATAACCCCAGCTTCTCCATTGCAGTTTTAAGTAATGCTCTGCCGTCTTCACCGATCACGCAGATCTCATGCAATTGCCTGGAACCCATCTGCGCATTACAATAAACACCCTCCTGACCGGCAAACCGCTGAGCCTGAATTTCCCGTGCTGCCACAACCCGGCTCCGGATGGATTCGCTTTTTTCTGTTTCCCGTAATGTCGTTAATTCTTTAAATGCCACCGGCGTCACCTCCAGGTGTATATCGATCCGGTCAAGCAGAGGGCCCGAAATTTTATTGAGGTATTTCTGCACTACACCGGGAGCGCAGACACATTCTTTTTCCGGATGATTATAGTAGCCGCAGGGACAGGGATTCATGGATGCCACCAACATAAAACTTGCGGGAAATTCTATGGAAAATTTAGCACGGGATATTGTGACGCTTCTTTCTTCCAGCGGCTGGCGCATGACCTCCAGAACGGTTCGTTTAAATTCAGGCAATTCATCCAAAAACAAAACACCATGGTGTGCGAGCGAAATTTCTCCCGGCTGCGGAAAACCTCCTCCTCCGACTAATGCCACATCACTGATCGTATGGTGTGGCGAACGAAAGGGCCTGGTAGAGACGAGCGATGAATCTTTTCCGAGTTTTCCCGCAACCGAATGAATCTTGGTTGTCTCCAGCGCTTCGTTCAATGTAAGTGGCGGAAGTATTGTGGGCAGTCGCTTTGCAAGCATTGTTTTACCAGCTCCGGGCGGACCAATGAGAATCAGATTGTGACCTCCGGCAGCAGCTACTTCCATGGCCCGCTTAATATTCTCCTGGCCCTTTACATCCGAAAAATCAAATTCACTTTTCCCCTGTGAGCACCTGAATTCTTCTTCTACATCAACACTTACAGGTTCGAGTGTTCTTCCGCCATTCAGAAACTCTACCACTTCCAGAATATTTTCCACTCCATACACCTCCAGTCCGTTCACAATTGCCGCTTCCCTTGCATTTGCTTTGGGCAGGATCAATCCTTTGAATCCTTCGTTGCGGGCCTGAATGGCAATTGGTAAAACTCCTTTTATGGGTTGTACTCCTCCGTCAAGAGACATTTCTCCCATAATTACATAGTTTTCCAATACATCTTGCTGCACCTGACCAGAACCGGCAAGTATTCCAAGGGCTATGGTCAGGTCATAAGATGATCCTTCTTTCCGGATATCTGCCGGTGCCATGTTCACGGTGATTTCCACACGCGGATATTTGAATTCACAGTTCTTCAGTGCCGCAACGATCCGCTTCTGGCTTTCCTTCACAGCATTGTCAGGCAGGCCGACAAGAATAAAATTTACACCACTGCTTTGATTCACTTCTACAGTAATGGTTGTGGCATTTATACCATACACGGCACTGCCGAAAGTTTTGACGAGCATTTTCCAAAAGATAATTCAGTGGCCGAATGTACGGCTCCTTGCAGTATCCTTTTTGTACAGTGAACAGATTCCCGCAGAGAGAATCCCTCATTAAAGAAGGTTTCTTAACGAATGAAAATGGATTCTAACCAATTCCATGAATTACCGTAATGCCATATTCAAACATTTATTTGTCACCGATTTCTACCCGGTCCTACACTTTTCACATAAAAATCACTCCGGTATTTGGAGAATGGACAATCCCCATTTGAACTTTTCCAGACTCCTATCGAAGGAGTCGATCGGTAATTTCACTGTGGATGATGCGCTGGTAACAGGAAAGATTCGGCAGCATTTCAAAATATTTTTAATAATTAAAGCGGGTAAAAAAAGATCCGTCTGATGAATGGCACTTAGCTGCATTCGAAACGGGTTCAATCGTAAATGCAATTTTATTCAACAGGTGGATCGCATTAAAAAATAAAAGAAAAAATGCGTAGAAAAAATTAAAAAAAAACACAACAATCCTTTGAACAGTTCAAGCCCCGGCTTCTATCAACTGAATCAGGGAATGTATAATTTTAATATGCACTTCCTGTGCCCGGTCAGCATACTCCGAATGGGGTGCCCGGAGTTCGACATCACAAAGCGATGCCATCCTTCCCCCATCTTTTCCTGTTAACCCAACTACCTTCATGCCCTTTAATCTGGCGGCCTCAATAGCCCGAAGTACATTTTTTGAGTTCCCACTCGTACTGATAGCGAGTAGAACGTCGCCATTAGTTCCGACAGCTTCCAGAAAACGGGAGAAAACATATTCATATCCGTAATCATTCGCCACACAAGTCAGGTGAGAAGGGTCTGAAATAGAAAGTGCAGGAATTGCTTTGCGGTGATCCCGGAAACGGCCGGTGAGCTCCTCAGCAAAATGCATGGCATCACACATACTGCCGCCATTGCCGCAGGAAATTATTTTTCCTCCCTGTTTTACTGTTTGTACCATCAGTTCGGCAGCAACTGAAATATCCGACAACAACCGTTCATCGGCCAGGACAGCTTCGAGTATAGCCTTCGCTTCGAGAAAATTATTTCGAATAAGTTCCGGATTCGGCATGGGGTGCAAAATTTGATGGCCACAAAGGTAAGATTTCCCCGGTAATTCAAGGCTGGTGATTATCTTCACCGCCGGAAATACACGGAGCCCATTTTCCCTTGCAACATGAGAATCCAGATTTGCTGCATTTTATTCGGACTTTCAATCAACTGCTCCTCCCAGAGTTTTCTGAAGAAGAATTTCCTCCTGGACCTTGGAATTGATGTAGGCACTTATCAGACCCAGGGAAAGGAGATTGAGTCCGGCAAAAAAGTCAGGGACGGAACCGTAGGAAGTGTGTTTCATACCGGTGTGGAGTACGCAATTACCAATTACATTGGCATTGGTGCACAGCTGCGCACCAATAACTATTCTACGGATAACGACACGGCATCGGCGAAGAACACTGATTTCAGTCTGCTCGCTAACATCCATTTTCTTCGCACGAATTATTTCAATTTATATTTTGGATTAAAATACGGCACCTCGCATTTCGAATACGACAACACAAAAAACCAGACCACCTTTGCTGCGAATGGATCCCATTTTCAAATCGATCTGGGAGCTAATTTATTTGTCAGCAAACACTTTGGATTCACTTTGCATACCGCTTACAACAACCTACATTACAGCAATGGAAGCATCAACAGCCCTTCCGCTCCGCCTGCTCTTTACCACCTGCATTTCAACGGAGCGAATATCGGGTTGGGGATGGTTGGAAAGTTCTGACTTCTGCTTGAATGATCTGATCGTTTGTTGATTTTTTGATTGGTAGTGGTTGTTGAAGGCATTCCGTATTCGATATGAGGTACCAGGTATTAAACGGACTCCACCTCTTATATTATACTTTATCCTAATACCTAAAACCTTCCACCTCCTTCACGTAAAACATTCCCATCGGAGCACACCCTAAAAAACAGTAACAGCGGCCTCCCGACCGCTGTCCTGACTTAACTCGAATAAACACCTCGGTCGTTTAACCAAAAACTAAACCATGAGATACAGGCAATATACTCCTGTGTACATGAGGGGTCAATTAATTTCGGCTGACATCTTACAAACTTGGTAAATGGAAGTTTTTAAGTTGTGAGTAAAATTTTGAAAAGTTCCCTGAAAAACAGGCTTTCCGGGATCTTTCCTTCGTTATTTTGCATTCCACTACCCGATGAAAATTCAGAAAAATGTTTCCCTGAAGTCCTGTAATACCTTTGGATTGGAGGTCATTGCCGCCCAATTTACGGAAGTTTCCACGGCGGGAGAATTGGCTCGGCTCCTTGAAAATCCCGACCTGAAAGAAACCCCGAAATTCATCCTCGGCGGAGGAAGCAATATTTTATTTACAAAGGATTTTAACGGCCTCGTTATCCGCAACCGTATCCTGGGAATGGAAACCATCCGGGAAAATGAAAATTTTGTCTGGGTTCGAGCAGGAGCCGGGGTTGTCTGGCATCAGTTTGTGATGTGGTGTATTGACCACGGTTTTGCAGGCCTGGAAAACCTCAGCCTCATTCCGGGTTCTGTAGGTGCTGCACCGATTCAGAATATCGGCGCATACGGTGTTGAAATAAAAGACACCTTTTACGAACTGGAAGCAATGCACCTGAACACTGGCATCGTCCGGAAATTTTCCAAAGACGAATGTGGTTTTGG
>DAORHY010000151.1:0-8475 GCA_035438225.1 Bacteroidia bacterium | reverse complement strand
GTCAGGATAGTCCGGAATCCTTTTGTCTGTCGGATTTTTTCTCTTCTTCCACGAAATCATAACTGATTTTCAATGGCTGATTCGAGTCAATTGACTGCCGGGAAGGATCTTCAAAAGGTCCGTAAACAGGTTCGTCACCTGGTTCCGCTGCTTCGTCAATTTCCCATTGTGGTTTCGGACGCTGCGGACCCTCTTTCCGGAAATAAACAGCAGTGAAGAGTCCGGCAATTGATCCAAACAGGTGTGATTCCCAGGAAACGCTTTGATCAACTGGGAGAATTCCCCAGACCATACTTCCATAGAGGAAGGTGACAAGCATCGATATCGCCATCAGCCGCGTATCCTTCCTTAAAAGGCCGCTAAAAAAAAGGAAGACCACAAAACCGTAGATCAATCCGCTTGCGCCGATGTGCGGCTCAGGGCGGGCGGCAAGCCATACCCAGAAACCTGTCATCAGCCAAATCCAGGTGATCACCTTCCTTGCAATACTGGCGTAAAAATAGAGCATGCCGATACCGACAACAATCAATGGCAGGGAGTTGGAAAGCAAATGATCGACACCGGCATGGATGAAAGGGGAGGTCAGAATTCCAATTAATCCACCGGGTGTTCTGGGTGTAATTCCAAGGAATATTGGCCTCATCCGGAAGTAGGATTCCAACGCCTCAATTACCCACAACACAACGACAAAGAGTACCGGTATCAGGAAAACACGCCGGTTGGAGTTTTCTGCCGGTGTTTCCACACTGCCGGTAGTGACCGGTATGTTTTCAGGAATATTCAAGAGCTTGTTTTCTTAGCGGATAATGGTTTTATAAATTTCAGACGTAACAAAGATATTCATTCGGACAGTTTATTTCCCGCATAGACGCTGTTCATGCTTTGGATCACAAAGTGTATTTTTGTCAGGACATGCAATCAGATTTTTTAGAAACAGCTATCGAATTTCTCAAAGGCGTAGGTCCGCAAAGAGCGGAAGCACTGAAGAAGGAATTGGGTATTTTTACTTTTGGGGATTTATTGCATCATTTCCCATTTCGGTATGTGGACCGTACCAAGTTTTATACCGCGAAAGAAGCGACTGCCGAATTGCCATACATCCAGCTGAAAGGACAGATTAAAAGCCTGGTTGCGAAAGGAGACAAAAGACGAAAATATCTTACCGGCCGCTTTGAAGACAAGACAGGCAGTATCGAACTGAAATGGTTCCAGGGTGCAAAGTGGATTTTGTCAACGGTTAAACTGAATACCGATTACATTCTTTTCGGAAAACCATCCGAATTCAACGGACAAATCAATATTATTCATCCTGAACTGGAACTTGTTTCTGAAGCCGCCGCAGGTATTGCAACGTCGATGCAATCGGTTTACAATACAACAGAAAAACTGAAAGCAAAAGGCCTTGACAGCAAAGGAATTCTTCGTCTGCAAAAAAATCTGCAGCTGATGTTTCCTGTCGCTTTTCCTGAAACATTGTCGCAGGATATTCTGCACAATCATCATTTGGTGAAACGAAAAGAAGCATATGTAAATATTCATTTCCCGGAGAATGTTCACAAACAAAAGCAGGCCGAAGTCAGAATTAAATTCGAAGAACTTTTCTACCTGCAGTTAAAACTCCTTACCCAGAAACTGGTGAGGCTGGAGAAATACAAAGGTTTCTCATTCGGGACCGTCGGAGATTATTTCAACAGGTTCTACAAGGAGTTATTACCTTTTCCGCTCACCGAAGCTCAAAAAAGAGTCATCCGTGAAATCCGTCAGGATTGTGGTTCCGGAAAGCAAATGAACAGGCTTCTGCAGGGAGATGTAGGTTCAGGTAAAACGGTGGTGGCGCTGATGTGTATGCTCATTGCAATCGACAACGGATACCAGGCCAGCCTGATGGCGCCAACAGAAATCCTTGCCAATCAGCATGCGGAGAGTGTCACCGCTTTGCTGGGCGAACTGGGAATAAACGTGGCCTTGCTTACCGGGTCCACGAAAGCTGCGCAAAGAAAAAAAATTCATGAACAATTGATCGACGGTTCCATCCAGATTCTGATTGGTACACATGCATTGATTGAAGACACAGTGCAATTCAAAAAACTTGGTTTTGTCGTGATTGATGAACAGCATCGGTTTGGCGTGGAACAAAGATCCAGGCTGTGGACCAAGAGCCACCATCCACCGCATGTTTTGGTGATGACAGCTACTCCCATTCCGCGTACACTTGCCATGACCTTGTATGGTGACCTGGATGTTTCTGTGATAGATGAAATGCCACCGGGAAGAAAGCCGGTAAAAACCGTACACCGTACTGACGCTCACCGCTTGCAGGTCTGGGGTTTTCTAAAGAAAGAAATTGAACTCGGCCGTCAGGTATATGTCGTGTACCCATTGATTGAAGAGTCGGAGAAAATGGACCTGAAAAATCTCCAGGACGGCTACGATGCGATTTGTAAAGATTTTCCGGCGCCAAAATACCGTGTCAGCATAGTGCATGGGAAAATGAAGGCAGCCGATAAGGATTTTGAAATGCAACGTTTTTTGAAGAA
This sequence comes from Bacteroidia bacterium, assembly GCA_035438225.1. Taxonomy (GTDB): domain Bacteria; phylum Bacteroidota; class Bacteroidia; order AKYH767-A; family 2013-40CM-41-45; genus JADKJP01. Next base: position 5,938 of record DAORHY010000151.1, on the reverse strand, counting down.
GGAAACGCACATCATGGTAGCGACAACAGTCATTGAAGTCGGAGTGAATGTTCCCAACGCCTCCGTTATGGTGATTGAGAATTCTGAACGCTTCGGTTTATCACAGTTGCACCAGTTGAGGGGGCGTGTCGGAAGGGGAGCTGATCAGTCGTTTTGTATTCTGATGACGGGTGCCAAACTCGGGAATGACGCCAGGCTGAGAATCAAAACCATGTGCGAAACAAATGACGGCTTTAAAATAGCAGAGACGGATTTACAACTCCGCGGACCGGGGGATACAGAAGGCACTAGACAAAGCGGAATGCTGGATCTGAAACTGGCCGATATTTCCAGGGACCAGCAAATTGTGATCATGGCAAGGGATACCGGTATTCAGCTGCTCAAAGAAGATCCTCATTTTCAGGCTCCCGCAAATCAACCCATCCGGGAGAAACTGGAGATGATGATGAAACGTTCCGGAAACTGGAGCCGCATCAGCTGATCACTCCCTGCAGGAGATTATTTCACCGAGAAACCTATCTTTGTGCAATCCCGTATTTCCGGAATATCGTCTATGAAAATTTCTTACAACTGGCTTAAAGAATATCTTCCTGTTTCACTCAAGGCGGAAGACACGGCATTTTTACTTACCCATTGTGGACTCGAAGTTGAAAATATTGAACCTTTTCAATCCGTCAACGGCGGCCTGGAGGGCCTGGTTGTCGGGGAAGTGAAAACATGGGTCAAACACCCCAATGCCGATAAACTTAGTCTGACAACTGTGGACACCGGAGATGGTGTGCTTCTCCCAATTGTTTGCGGGGCACCGAATGTTGAGGCCGGACAAAAGGTCATTGTTGCGAAAGTTGGCGCACGATTATACCCGATCAGCGGGGAGCCGTTTGAAATCAAGAAATCAAAAATCCGCGGGGAAGTTTCAGAAGGAATGATTTGTGCAGAGGACGAAATCGGCCTTGGTATTTCCCACGCTGGTATTCTTGTGCTCCCTGCAAGTACACAAACCGGTATGCCGGCAAGTGAGTATTTTAAGGTAGAGAATGACCTTGTTTTTGAAATCGGTCTCACACCAAACCGTGCGGATGCTGCATCACATCTTGGAGTTGCAAGGGATCTGCATGCTGTGCTCATCAACAAATCGGCGGATGTTGCTGAGCCGGTGCCTTCGGTGATAAAACCACTGGTTGATCACTTCAAAATAGCCAACCGGGATCTGCAAATCAAGGTAGAAATCCAGGATAAAGAAGCATGTCCAAGGTATTCAGGAATTACTATCAGCGGAGTGCAGGTGAAAGAATCGCCGGAATGGTTAAAAAACCGGCTGAAGTCCATCGGTGTCGGGCCAATCAATAATATCGTTGATATCACGAATTATGTTCTGCATGAAAGCGGGCAACCGTTGCATGCATTTGATGCTGCAGAAATCAAAGGTGGAAAAGTAGTTGTTCGTTCTGCCCGTGATGGTGAACGATTTGTAACATTGGATAAAATTGAACGCACGTTGTCTGCCGGGAACCTCATGATTTGCAATGCTGAGGATCCAATGTGCATTGCCGGAGTTTTCGGTGGCATCGGATCGGGAATAAAAGAAACAACAACTTCTGTTTTCCTGGAGAGCGCATATTTTAATCCTGCCTCCATCCGTAAGACGAGCAAATATCACGGTTTGAAAACCGATGCTTCCTTTCGTTTTGAAAGGGGAACTGATCCGGAAATGACAGTGTATGCTCTCAAACGTGCAGCGCTCCTCATCTGTGAAATTGCCGGCGGAAAAATCAGTTCCGACATCGTTGATATTTATTCAAATCCGGTTGCAGCTGCCGAAGTAAAATTGAATTACGATTACCTTGACAGGTTTTCAGGCGATAGACTTGACAGGAACCGTGTGAAAAAAATTCTGCAGGCACTGGGACTTCAACTTATTTCTGAAGACCGGGAAAATCTACTGTTGCGTGTTCCACCCTACAAAGTTGATGTTACCCGGCCGGTTGATGTTGTGGAGGAAATTCTCAGAATCTACGGGTACAACAACATCCCGATTCCTTCAAAACTCAGTGTCTCTCTTCCGGCGATTGTGGAATTCGACCGTGACAGGTTGTTGAATAAGGTGAGCGACTATCTTGCTGCAAACGGATTCAATGAACTGCTTTCAAATTCGCTGTCAAAGGCCAGGTACAATGAACTTGCCGGATGGAGTGAAGCGGATAACATCAGGGTGTTGAATCCCCTGAGCCAGGACCTGGAAATTATGCGCAGGAATTTAGTGTATACCGGGCTGGAAGCGATTGAGTACAACCGCAACCGTAAGCATGCTGATCTGCGGTTGTTTGAATTCGGGAAATCGTATTCAAAGGAAAATTCCCAATATCATGAATCGTATCACCTCGCGGTATTTCTGACCGGAAAGAAAACCGGGGAACGCTGGAACGGCAATGTTGAACCGGTGAATTTTTACTTTCTGAAATCGTATGTTGAAACTATCCTGGCGGTCTGTGGTATACAACTGAAAAGTCTGAAAACAGAACCCTTTTCCGATGTTTTTTTAGCATCCGGACTCGAAGTTAAATCCGGAAATAAAACCCTCGTTTCATTCGGCATCCTGAGGAAGAATCAGTTGAAGCCATTTGATATTACAACAGAAGTATTTTATGCTGATTTTAATTGGGACCAGGTAGTCCGGCAGGCGAAGAAAAAGCCGGTGAGTTATTCTGAGATTTCCAGATTCCCTGTTGTGCGAAGGGATTTGTCGATGGTGATTGACAAACAGGTTACCTATGCACAGATTGAAACCATTGCGTACAGCACCGAGCGGAAATTGCTGCGGGAACTGCGCCTGTTTGATGTTTACCAGGGCGACAAGATTGAATCCGGAAAGAAGTCGTATGCTGTAACGTTTCTGCTGAATGACGACGAGCAAACGCTCACCGAAAAGCAAATTGATAAAACCATGGAAAGGCTGATGGCGGCATTTGAAAAGGAAGCCGGTGCGATTATCCGGAAAGCCTGATGCACAGATTTGACTTGCTTCCCTGTGAACAGCAGAAATCCGGAAATAGTGGTACCGGAGGTTAGCGGTAATTTTCGAATTGTAAGGGTATCCCCACCGGTGATTTCTCCATCAGCGCAATAATTTCCTGTAAGTCATCAATTTTTTTTCCTGTCACACGTACCTGTTCATCCATGATGGATGCCTGCACTTTTTTACCGCTGTCTTTGATGATTTTTACAATCTTTTTTGCAGTGTCTTTGTCGATCCCTTGTTTTACTTTGATATCTTTTTTAACCATATTTCCGGAAGCATAAATCTCCTTTCCGAAATCCAGAGCCTGCGTATCCAGTCCTTGTTTTACCATTCTCCCAATGATGATTCCTTCAATGGCTTTCATTCTCATGTCATTTTCGGTCAGGATATGGATCAACATGGTTTTTTTGTCCAGTTCAATTGTCGATTTTGACTGGTTGAAGTCATAGCGGGTCGCAATTTCCTTGCTGGCAGTGTTCATGGCATTGTCCAACCGTTGTAAATCGGTTTTACTCACAATATCGAAGGAAGGCATTGTTGTTCAAATTTAGAGGATGAAGGACGGAGACCCCGGAACTATTTTTTGTGATTTTTCAGATGTGTAAAGTTAATGGAAAAAAATTTTCCCCTCCACTTCCTGTTCTCATTGAATGTCAGCATCAGGATCAGTTAAAACGGATAAACCATACCATTCGATGCTTTTCGTGTATTCAATTCACCTTAAATTGAGCCCGGAAAACAGATGCATTCCTTTCAAATTCGCTATATTTGAGTCATGAAAAAATTCGAGGTTTCTTTCCTTTGTTGTCTGGCTCTAGTCCTTCACCTTTCAGCCCAGTCGCGCTTTGACCGGGCTGATTCAATTCCTGTAAGCATTGGCGGCACGCAGCTGAAGAATCCCTGGACAGGAGGAATCAATTACCCGCTGATGAGTGAGATCGATCTGAATGGCGATGGACTTCATGATTTGTTTCTTTATGAGAGAGACAATAACAGGATACTTACTTTTTTAAATAACGGCGATACAACGGTTCGTGCCTGGACCTACGCTCCGGCCTATGCACGGCAGTTTCCGCCCATCAACAAATGGGCATTTTTATACGATTACAATTGCGATGGGAAAGCGGACATGATGACTTTGTCTTCGGTGCTTCCTTCGGGTATTGCTGTTTACAGGAACGACTTTACAGTTGGAACAGGACTGCAGTGGACCCTTGTCGATCCTTTTCTGGAAGAGACATTCGGGACAATTACCACCAATATATTTGCAAGCGGTGTTTCACTCCCTGCGTTTTCTGACATTGACAATGATGGGGATATGGATGTTCTTGGGTACAACTCTGTTCCTGACGGGAGAATTGTTTTTCACAAAAACCTTTCCATGGAAACCTACGGAAATTGCGATTCGCTCAAGTTTCAATACGGTTCCGGTTGCTGGGGGAATTTTGCATTGCTGATCGGGGGAACCAATTCCGTCGGCTGTTTTCATTGTCCCTGCCGTACAGCAGACCCCGGAACAGGACCTGATCCCGGAGACCCGATCGGTTATGATCCTACAGAGGCAGCGAGAAGGGACGACACAATTTCCAGCATATTTGCAATTGATCTCGATGGAGACGGCGATAAAGAAGTATTAATTGGCGATATTTCTTCGCAGAATACACTGATGGTTCATAATGGCGGAACCCTTTCGTCTGCAGAAATGGATACAGAAGATATTAATTTTCCTGCCTCCGATGTTCCGGCGTTTTTCAACGGATTCCATTTCCACGCTTATATAGATCTGAACAATGATGGAAAAAAAGATCTCATTGTTGTTCCAAATGAATATGAAAACCTTCATGGTTTGTGGTGGTATCGAAACTCCGGAACCAATACCAGCCCGGTTTTTCATTTCCAGGGAACATCTTTCCTCCAGGATAATACCGTGGATGTGGGTGAGACAGCGTGTCCCGTGCTGTATGACTATGATAACGATGGGTTGCTGGATATAGTCATTGGTTCGAGTGTTTATGAAAATTCATCACTTACCTTTAAGAACAGTTTATACCTGTATAAAAACACCGGGACATCTGCAAATCCTGCTTTTGAATTGATCACCAATGATATCGGCAATATCAGTTCATTGAATTATACAGCTCCTTTGTATCCAGCCTTTGGCGATCTGGATGGCGATGGTGACGGCGATATGATTCTCGGTACGGATGATGGGAAATTGCAGTTTTTTAACAACGCTGGCGGCCCCGGTAATCCTTCGAATTTTCAACTGGCAGTTCCGAATTATATGGGAATCGATGTTGGCAGTTCGAGTACTCCAATGTTAGTGGACCTCGACAGGGATACGAAACTGGACCTGGTGATCGGGGAGAAAAACGGTTTTATTAATTACTATCAGAATATCGGGACGGTGAACAGCGCATTCTTCGCCAATCTTCCCACCAACGACACCCTGGGTTGCGTCGTTCGCCAGGCTTCCGGGTTTCCGGACGGTTACACCGTGCCTTTTGTGTATGATACTGCCGGGAAATACAGGATGCTCGTCTCGAATATGGCCGGGAATGCATACATGTATAGCAACATCGACAATAATCTGAACGGTTGTTTCACACTGATTGATTCACTGTTCCGTCCTTCTGAATCGAACCGGATAAAGTTCAACCTGACAGTCAGCGGCGGCGACCTGAATGGGGATCATCTGAGTGATCTGATTCTTGGTTATGCATCCGGAGGTGCACAAGTGTATTACATGCACGATCCCTATGTTTCAGTTCAGGAAATGAAAAGCATCAGGCCTTCTTTCGAATTGTTTCCAAATCCGGTCAATGAACGTTTGCATTTGCGGTTTTATCATGTGGATGCAGTCCATCCTTTACTGTTGACTATTTACGACAACCTTGGCAGGAATATTTTTTCTGCTAC
>DAORHY010000150.1:0-8477 GCA_035438225.1 Bacteroidia bacterium | reverse complement strand
TCGCGATAATTTCTGAAAAGAATAATATTCTTACTTAACATAATAATAACTATTAAGGAAAAAACATGAAATTCTTCGAAAAAGCGTTTCTTTGCAAGATGGACAAAAAGAGCATTTCAGTTGTTTTCTTATTTCTCCTTGTCATCGGTCGGATGCAAGCACAGGATTATCCCCAGAATTACTTTTCCTCGCCACTTGACACTCCCCTGGTTCTCATTTCCACTTTTGGAGAAATACGACAGGATCACTTTCATTCCGGTATTGACCTTGGAACAGGTGAAATGGAAGGAGTTCCGGTGATGGCATCTGCTGACGGTTACATATCCAGGATTAAAATCGCCCCTGATGGTTATGGAAAAGCACTTTACATCACCCACCCTAACGGCTATGTGAGTGTGTATGGACATCTTCAAAAGTTTACACAACCTGTGAATGAATATGTTCGCAAAGCTCAATATGAAAAGGAGACCTTTGCAATTGAATTGCTACCGAAAGCAAAAGAATTCCGGGTAAAAAAAGGAGAAGTGATCGCCTATTCCGGAAGCAGCGGCGGCGCAGAGGGCCCCCACCTTCATTTTGAAATCCGACACGAAGAGACTGAAGAGCCGATCAATCCCCTGCTCTTTGGAATACCGGTTCGCGACAATACACCTCCTGAAATAAAATATGTACGCTTCTATCCTACCCCCGAAGCCGGAATCCTGGACAAAACGGATACGGCTGAAACATTTGAAGTTCAGGTTGTCGACGGTGTAAATATGCTCAACACTCCTGATTTTGTTCAGGCATTTGGAATGATCGGCATCGGGTTCTCTGCTGTGGATCACCAGGAATATTCCTCAGCCAACCTCGGTATTTATGCAGCTGAACTCTATGTCGACGGCAACCTTGCCTACCAGTGGAGAATGGACCGTTTCAATTTTGATGACACACGCTATGTCAATGCACATATCGATTATCTGACCTACAAACGTGACAATGTCACCATTGAGCGTTGTTTCCGGCTAATTGGAAATCCATTATTAATTTATGGAGATACTTCACAGCTGGGTTATCAGAACTGGACAGAAGATGCTCCGCACGATATCCGCATTGTGGCAAAGGATTTCAGCGGGAACACATCCTTGCTGGAATTCCAGATGATCTCGTATTCATCCATGTTCGACCGCCCTTATCAGCCGAAGGTACCGGGCACTGTCCTGGTCACTCCTCAGAAAGGAATTGCAATTCATAAAAATGACCTGGATATTATCATTCCTTCAGGATCTGTTTACGAGGACTTCCATTTTATTGATTCACAAAGAAAAAGCAGCAATTACCTTTCACAGGTCTTCACTGTAGGCGATCAATACGTAGCAGTTCACCAGCCCATCACCATTGGTATAAAACCACTTGCTTCGATAGCAGACAGTTTGAAAAAACAGGCTGTGATCATCAACATCCTCAACGATGGAGCCGAGCGTGCCTTGCCGAGCAGTTGGAATGGTCCTTTCCTGACTTGCAAATCAAAAACATTCGGAGACTTTGCAATCCGCCTGGATACCCTTCCTCCAGTCCTTGCAAAAGAATACGTACCTGCGGATCTTAATTCCAGCCGCGGAGCCGTAATTCAGATCAAGATGAAGGATGACCTGTCCGGGATCAAAACCTATTCCGGTGCCATGGACGGCCGTTGGTTTTTGTATGAGTACGATGCAAAGAACAACATGCTTCAGGCTGATTTGTCTTCACTTGACAACAACATGGAACATACCGCACGCATTATTGTTACAGATAATTGTGGCAATACGACGACATGGGAATACAAATTCTGGTTTTAATGCACCCGATTCGTCATTCAAAGGGCTACTATTCAGCGTTTAAAATATAATTCCTGGAAAACATCATTATTTTTTGCTGGAAAAAAGCAACTTTCTATCTTTGCCGCCCTGCCAACGGGTGAGGTGCCTGAGAGGCCGAAAGGAACAGTTTGCTAAACTGTCGTACGGGAAACCGTACCGTGGGTTCGAATCCCACCCTCACCGCCATCAGGCTCCGGAAAATTGAGGGAGGATCTGAAGAAGGTGAAAGGTGAACAGTCGGTAGACGGAAGTCGGTGAACAAGGGTTGGCAGCTGGTAATTAAAATAATTAAAAATTGCCGGTGCTGATTTAAGCTGATGTCCAACTAAAACGAATAGCCAACAACCACATTTCGGGGTGTAGCGTAGCCCGGTTATCGCGCATGGTTTGGGACCATGAGGTCGCAGGTTCGAATCCTGCCACCCCGACGAAATGAGTGAAGAGTAAAGAGTGAAGGGTGAATAGTGAAACACATCACTATACGTTCTTCACTTTTTAGTATAATTCGGAATTTAGAAGTATGAATTTAGAATTATGAATTGCACATTCTTAATTCATAATTAATCATTCTAAACTCCGACCCGGTCCCGTAGCTCAATTGGATAGAGCAACTGCCTTCTAAGCAGTAGGTTATGAGTTCGATTCTCGTCGGGATCACATTGAATTTTTAGCTGCTGAATTGTAATTCATTTAAAAAAAATTTTGTGCAAGAATTTTGCACCTCGAGTGTATTCGAAACAAAATTGAGTTTTGAAAAGGATTAAAATTAAACTTCAGGATTTTATCCAATCAAATCAAAATAGATTTTAAAGAAGTTTTTCCCCCGATCAATTACCCACAGCGGAGGCCCCATTGAGCCCTGAACTTCGTGCTTGAACCTTTTTAAAATACCCCGATAGTTCATCCCCTTGATATAATCGAAAGCATATCATCCATAAAGTACAAATGGCTGAATTCACAATTACTCCTTTTATCGGGAGCATGCTGTGGGGCATTGGATTTAAAATGCTCAGGTGATACCCGTATCCAGAAAAAAAATAATCACCCAGGGTGACTGCACCTCCGCAATAAAAACCCGGGAAGTGATCAAAATTCGGAGCTGTACCCATTCCATTAATTACGGCTTTGAATTCGAGATTTGGTCCCACTTTTTTCAGCAGTCGATGTAACCCAATGCTGTCTTGTTTACACCTCAATTTTAACTTTATTTCCCGTGTTAGAAATTCTAATACCAATGTCGAAGCCACTGTCGCAATCGTTTTTAAAAATCTCCAAGTGTTTGTGAGCACTTGTCAATTCGCCAAGTTTGAATAAAGCCATTCGTTCGCCAATTTCACCAAAAAGGTCTGAAATGTTTTGTGCTACTTTTTCTAGTGTCATTTTTTTATTTGTTGGGTGTAGAGTTTTCCTTTTCGTGTATTCTTGTCAAGGTCAAACAAACGTTTTTCAACTTGTCGTGCTGTAAGTTTTAAGTCTTTCGCTAAACTCCGAATAACGATTAAATATCTTTCCCATTCTTGAAGTTTGAAACTTTGTCCCTTTGGATTTGTATCAACCAACTTGGATCTGTGCAACTGTTGCCAAACTCGAATGTCGATAACTGGAAACTTTGTTGGATTGTAAAACATAAGAATTGCAGAAGCTGCTGGAAGACTAACACCTGTCAACGCAGTTAATATATGAACTTTCATTGTGTCGTCTTTTGTCGCAAATGCAAGTGCAGTGATTTCTTTAACCGCCTTTTCACGATTAGCTAAATAGTGTTTTAAAGGTCTTGGCGATTTCCATTTTAAAATGTCAATTAGCTGTGCTTTTGTCAAAAAGTCCTGCTTGCCTAACTCCTTAAACTTTTTGAAAAGCTCAATGGTCTTTTTGTCTTCGTAGTCTGGAATTGTCGTCAGAATATTTCTCATTTATGCTTGTTGGTTAAAAATGTGCGGTGTCGGTTTGCAGTGCCGTCAGAGTTGCCGCTGACGAAATCACTATGCCCGGACCGTCCGGATGAGTGTTGTCGCGATAGTTTATTTCATCATGTCCGGCTTCCGATACTTTGGTCTTCAGGGTATCTGTTTTTGTCCGGATTAAATCTAATGCGTTCAGTAATGTACAGAATAAAAAATAGAAAAAAATTCCTTTCAAACAATTCAAAATGACCTGCGGACCGAACACGATTTCACGAAAAAGAAACCTCAGACTTAATCTGTTCTTTATTCATTGAGCGATAAACCCGATTGATTAGTAATTTTCAAAAATCCCTGAGCGAACGGGGGCTTTTGAATTATATTTGAATAGTGTCTATTCCTCCCCCTTCAAAAAAGACAAATTTCAGGCATTTTTCAAACTAAAAAAACAGGTTTTTAATGAGCAAAGTCATGTTTTCTTAAATATTTTCATAGATTTGGCTGAATCATTTTAAACCCTTCGAACATGAAATCAATATTACTAAAACACACTCAGAAATTTTATTTTAAATTCAGCCTGCTGATCATCCTGTGCTCAGGTTCCTTCAGTGCATCCGCTCAGGATTGTGACATCTGGACAGCCTTTTCAAACGGGCAGTATATAATCATCAGCCCTCCAACATGCTCATGGCTTACACAAGGGGATGCTCTGGCCCCTGCCAATTGCAAATGGTATGCTGTGTATGCTGAAGCCGGCTACCAGTATTCATTTAAGACCGGTTGTGGAGATGGAGGAAACGCAAACTTCGATACATATTTCGAACTCTACGACAATTACGGTACTCTTTTGATGTCTAATGATGACGGATGCTCAAGTCCATTCCTGAGCTCCAGCCTTACTTATACTGCACCGATTACCGATTACATTATTTTGAAAGTAACAGGTTTCAGCGGCGCAGGTGGTGACTTCACATTGGCTTACCAGAGAACTGTTGGAAACCTCTTTGCAAACTTCACGAATAGTATTAACGGAAGTACCGTGGACTTTACAGATGCTTCCAGTGGGCCAATCAGCACCTACAGCTGGGACTTTGGAGATGGAAATTCCTCAAGTTCACAAAACCCTTCAAACACTTATTTATGTCCGGGACATTATAATGTTTCCCTGACAGTGACAGATATCAATGGATGTTCAAACGAATTCATCAGTGCGGTTGATATTGTTGGTGCACAGGTGACTGCCGGTTATACTTCTGCTGTCACCGGAAACCAGGTAAGTTTCACAAATTCATCTACAGGAACCATCTCCAGCTATTACTGGGATTTTGGTGACGGTACGAATTCAACTGCACAGTCGCCGGTACAGACTTACACGTGTTCCGGATTTTATTATGTCACGCTGACGGTATACGATAACAATGGTTGCGGCAACACCACCGGCAATTATATTTATGCAAGTGGCGATCCTACTGCCGAATTTGCAATTTCATCTGTTTCCGGAACTACTGTTTCTTTCGAGGACAATTCTCAGGGGACAAACCTTACATGGTTATGGGATTTTGGTGACGGAACAACCGACACACAGCAAAATCCGACACATACTTATGCATGTCCGGGTGGATATACGATCACGCTTACTGTCGGTTCACTGGGGCCATGTACAAGCAGGCCTGCTTACCGGTATGTAAATATCATCGGCAATCCCACGGCTTCTTTCTTTCACACAGTAAACGGTACGACTGCAACTTTCACGAATACTTCTACCGGAACAATCACTGGTTATCAGTGGAGTTTTGGTGACGGAGGTACTTCTACTGCTCCTAATCCGACCAGAACGTATGCTTGTCCGGGCGATTATTTTGTATCTCTCATTGCAACAACCGCTGCAGGTTGCACAAGCAATACCGGTGTTGTTGTTCACGTAGAAGGAGACCCGCATGCTGACTTCACCTTCAGTCCCGCAGGAACTACCGTGAGTTTTACGAATAATTCTACAGGAACTAATCCCACATATTTCTGGAATTTTGGTGATGGCAATACCTCGACACAAGCCAATCCTTCTAACACTTATCTGTGTGGCGGCACATATAACGTTTACCTGACTGTCACCAACCAGACAGGTTGTGTTGTCACCCTCAACCAGGCGGTTGAAGTCGTCGGTGATCCGAATCCCGGATTTATTGCTACCGTTCTTCCGGGACTGACAGTTGATTTCAGCAATACTTCTACCGGTATCATTCAGACCTACTACTGGGATTTCGGTGACGGCCAAAACAGCAACCAGGCTACACCCACTCACATTTATGCCTGCCCGGGAATCTACACTGTATCCCTGACAGTTTCGGGATCCAATGGATGTGTGGTTCAAAAGAATCAGGAAGTAACCCTCACGGGCTTGCCGACTTCCTCGTTTACCTTTATCACATCCGGGGCCGATGTGACGTTCACCAATACTTCTGCCGGATCAGGACTGACCTATGCATGGAGTTTTGGAGACGGAAGCAATTCCAGCCAGGAAAATCCAACCCATACCTATGCCTGCGGTGGACACAAAACCGTCTACCTGACAGTAACCGGTCCTACGGGTTGCTCAAACTACAGCTATCAGACAGTTGAAATAGTGACGGATCCTTTTGCCAGTTACACAGCTATAAGTAACGGAACTACTGTAGATTTTACGAGCACATCGATCGGGAATATTACCGACTATTTCTGGAGCTTTGACAATGGTTCGTACTCCGTTGCATCCACGGCTTCTCAAACCTACAATACCTGTGGAGAGCATTCTGTTTATTTCTATGTGACGAGTGGCAGCGGATGTACCGATTATCTGTACAGCACGATCACCGTACCGTTTATTGGTGTTTCAGCATCGGACACTATTCTCACTGCAGAAGCTAATGGCGCAAGCTACCAATGGGTCGATTGCAACAATGGCTTTGCTTTAATTCCAAATGAAACAAACCAAAGTTATCATGCTTCTGTAAATGGAAACTATGCGGTCATTGTAACGGCAGGAAGCTGTACCGATACTTCTGAGTGCTACACAGTGACTACTGTTGGTATCGATCCGTCATTTGCGGAGCCAAAAATCAGCATCTACCCCAATCCTTCCAACAACCGTTTCAACGTTCTTTCGGAAGGCTCAGGCCAGGTGACAATTACGGTCACAGACCTCATTGGTCAAACAATTTATTCCAAACAAATTACTGCCAATGGTTCATTCACTCAGGTCCTTGATCTGACAAACGAATCCGCTGGCGTTTACACTTTAAAATTACAGCCCGCTAACGGAAGAGCGGTTACAAGAAAACTTGTCAAGGAATAATTCCTGACTTGTTCCGAAAAGAAAATCCCGCTGCAGAGCGGGATTTTCTTTTGCCTGTATTCAGGCTTTAATGACTGGAACAGATGCGTAGCGAAGAAAGATATATCAGGGAAATTATCGGATTTAACTAATGGATAACTCAGCCCTTCAAAGAATCATTACCTTCAAAAAAAAGAAAAAATGAAAAAACAATTTGTACTCCCCTTTATTTTATTTCTGGCCTCCTTTTCTGTCAGCGCACAGGAATTTAAAATTATCACTATTGTTGAGTCGATTGTCCCCGGCGGGATGGGTCGTTCCAGGATCGTCGAAAACCAGGGCGCAGTAAATATCGATGCCATCACCACCGAAAGAGAGGGCAACAAAAGCAAATCTGACAAAGTTGACCGCGGTGACCTGAAAGATGCAGGAGAAAACCTGAAAGAAACCAAACTGTTGAACTTCTATTCCATGGTAGGCATCAACTTCGGCAATATTGCTTCCAATGATGCCATTATCGGTGCGAAGATAAATGAGATGATTAAAAATGGCTGGAAAGTCGCATTTGTAACAAGCGGTGTGGAGTCCGATGCCGGTAAAGATGACGGAAACGGAATTTTCATCACCCGGTTATTTTTTACAAAATAAAATTATCAACCAGCCGGAAGAACTTTCTTCCGGCTGGTTTTCTTCTTCAAAAATTCTTCTTTATTTGATTTTTCTGGGTCTAATCTTGTGGTCAAGGATGTACGCAACCCCGGCCCTGGCTTCCACCCTGCTGATATCAAAATCATTGTCAGTATAAAAATAATCCATCACCAGCTGGTTGTTGGCATACCGTTTTTCCGAGTTCACGATATTTTTATTGCTGTATGCATAGCGTGCATCGAGCGAGAAAATAAAATTGTCGGTCTGATATGCAATCCCGGCTCCCACCACCCAAAAACCGAAATCCCTTTTCCTCAGATCGTATTGAATCATGTCAATTTTATTGACCGCCAACTGGTAGGATGGATAAGTAGTAAGGCCGGAAGTAGTGGAAGCAGCACTGTTCAATTCAAGATCAGCAAACGCCTTGTCGATCCGCAGGTACTGGTAACCGGCGGCAACAGAAAGACGAACAGTATGAAAGTTGTAAGTATATCGAATCATTCCTGAAATATCATAATTGACAAATGTTTCGGAATAGTTCAGCTTCCAATCATTTTTTCCGGTGATGTCCCTGGAATACGTAGATCTGGAATAAGTAGGATCCGCATTGATGGATAAACCGGGCATGAACACCCATTCCATGTGGAGTCCGCTAACTACCCCGATCTGGGGTGTATACTTTTTTGAATAATCCGCTCCATCCAGTATGGAATACACTTTCTGAATATGAGAAAAAGGAAAATTAAAACCGACCTGTACACCCAGAATGAATGCCGG
>DAORHY010000149.1:0-8486 GCA_035438225.1 Bacteroidia bacterium | reverse complement strand
GGAAGGAATTTTGCCACCGATGAAAATCGGCGATCAGCTGAAGCTGAATGAAGTCACGGCAACGGAACGCTTCACCTATCCTCCGCCACGGTATACGGAGGCTTCTCTCGTTAAAAAACTGGAAGAACTCGGAATCGGCCGCCCGTCTACCTATGCACCGACGATCTCTACTGTTCAGAAACGCGGTTATGTAGTGAAGGAAGAACGGCAGGGCAGGGAACGCCCTTACCAGGTATTGACATTGAAGAAATCAAAAATCAGCGCCGAAACAAAAACAGAAATTACCGGTGCAGAGAAAAACAAATTATTTCCCACTGACATCGGAATGCTGGTGAATGATTTTCTCGTGGCGAACTTTAAAGATATCCTTGACTACAATTTTACAGCTTTTGTAGAGAAGGAATTCGATGACATTGCAAACGGAGATCTGAAGTGGCAGAAAATGATCAAGGAATTTTATGGTCCTTTTCACATTACCGTAACGACGACGGAGAAAGAATCTGAACGGGTCACCGGGGAAAGAATTCTCGGAAAAGACCCTGCAAGCGGGCATACATTATTGGTCAGGGTGGGACGTTTTGGACCGATGGCTCAGATCGGGACAACCGAAGAAACCGAAAAGCCCCGGTATGCAAAAATGCGAAACGAACAGCGTCTCGATACAATCACATTCGAAGAAGCGCTGGATCTGTTCAAGATGCCACGAAAACTCGGCCTGTTTGAGGAAACCGAAGTTCAGGTTTCCATCGGCCGTTTCGGACCCTATGTTCGTCTGGGCGATTTTTATGTATCCATAAAAAAAGAAGACGATCCTTATACCATCACTTACGATCGCGCAGTAGAACTGATTGAGGAGAAACGAAAAGCAAATGCTGAAAAGATCATTCAGTCTTTTCCGGATGATAAAACCGTGCAGGTGCTGAATGGCCGTTGGGGTCCGTACATCGCGTATGGTGACCGGAACATCAAGATCCCGAAAGAGCGCGATCCGAAATCCCTCACCCTTGCTGAGATCCACGAAATCGCTGCATCTACTCCGGTAACGCCAAAGAAAAAAGGCGCCTTCCGCCGGAAAAAAGCCTGAGCAATAATTCATATCAGTCCTCCCTCTCTCATTTCCATCCATGGAACTTTCCGCGTACTTCCGGCCTCTCAACACCGATCGCTTTGGTAATTTTTCAGAACAACAAAATCTGCTCGGAAGCCTGGTTACGATGTTCCTGGATCCCGAAAAATTTCCCGATTTTACGGGTTATGATATCGCAATCATTGGCGTGGGAGAAGACCGTGGTGCAGTTCTGAATGATGGATGTGCAAATGCTCCGGACATTGTGCGTGAAAAATTATATGCCTTAAGGAAAGGAGCATATCCCTACAAAATCATCGATCTCGGAAATATCCTTCCGGGTGAAACTTTATCCGATACCTATTTCGCCCTTGCTTCTATTCATGTGGACCTTATTAAAGAAGGTGTTCTGCCGGTCATTCTGGGAGGAAGTCAGGACCTCACCTTTGCCCAGTACATTGCCTATCAGAAAATGGAAGAAACTGTCAACTTGGTTTCTGTGGATGCAAGATTTGATTTGGGGACCACTGATGAACCCAACAATGCCGATTCTTACCTGGGTAAAATTGTGCTTCATGAGCCGAATTTTCTTTTTAATTTCAGTAATATTGGATATCAGACTTATTTTGTCGGGCAAGAGCAAATTGACCTGATGGAAAAACTTTTTTTTGATGCCTACCGCCTTGGACAGGTGCGAAGGGATCTCGAGGAGGTTGAACCTATTGTTCGAAATGCAGACATTCTTTCATTCGATATGACTGCCATCCGTCAGAGCGATGCTCCCGGAAATGGCAATGCAACTCCCAACGGATTTTATGGTGAAGAAGCCTGTCAGATTGTTCGCTATGCCGGATTAAGTGATAAACTTTCATCATTCGGATTGTATGAAATCAATCCTCTCTTTGATAACCACGACCAGACTTCACACCTTGCAGCACAAATGATCTGGTACCTGATTGATGGCTACTACAACCGGAAAAAAGATGTCCCGCTCAAGAGTAAAACAGACTTCATCAAATACCGTGTCAGCATCCGGAAATCAGAACAGGAAATTGTGTTTTACAAGAGTAAAAAGAGCGAACGCTGGTGGATGGAAGTACCCTACCCGGGAAATAAAGTCCGGTATCACAAACATCACCTGGTGCCCTGTTCATACCGGGATTATGAAACTGCGTGCCGTGATGAAATGCCGGAACGCTGGTGGCAGGCTTTTCAAAAATTGAGCTGAACTTTTTTTGTCCGGAGAGTAACATTTGCCGAATTCCCGCGTGTAAGAAGAGCGTTAAAAAGTGGTGGAAAAATCCTGTTTTATATGAACAACAGGGGGCTCAAAAAAATTTTGTTTTTAGTTTTATTTTTTCATTACTTTACCCGCTCAACACGATTTGGGAGCCAAAAACAAACTCTCTGTGCAAAGTCCGAAGATGCGTAAAACACTTACGGTTGCCTTTTTTATTGCCTGCCTCGGTAGCGGACTTAGTTCCTTTGCTCAACAGGACCCTCAGTTTAGCCAAAATATGTTTACCAAATTATCGGTAAATCCGGGAGTTGCAGGTGCAAATGATGCGATTTGTGCAACATTACTGTATCGAAATCAATGGACCGGTTTCGGAGGAGAACCCAAAACCATGCTTTTTACTGCCGATATGCCCCTGGACCTCCTGCACGGAGCAGTGGGAATGTCGGTCTATGCCGCAGATAACCTCGGAGCCGAAAAAAACCTCAACATCAGGGCTGCTTATGCATACCGTGCAGAGTTGGGCGCAGGAAGGATTGGAATCGGTGTCGACCTGGGTTACCATCAGAAATCAATCGACGGATCTAAGTTTATCTACAATGATGTTGGTGACCAGAGTATCCCCCTGAATTCCGTGAGCGGTGGAACTTTCGATCTTGGTTTCGGAGTGTATTACAACACCGACCGGTTATATGTAGGATTGTCGGCCCAGCACCTCACAGAAGGAGATATTAAATACAGCAACATCACTACCTCCCTGGCCCGGCATTATTATCTGATGGCCGGATACAATGTTGATCTGACTTCTTCGTTAACACTGAAACCCATGGTGATGCTGAAGTCGGATGCGGTTTCTACCCAGGCAGACTTTAACGCAAATCTCTGGATCAACAATCGTTTCTGGGTGGGTGGGTCCTATCGGTTACAGGATGCTATTGTACTCATGGCCGGACTGGAAATCGTACCGAATCTGAAGTTGGGTTATTCCTACGATCTCACGACATCTGATATTAAAACATACAGCAGCGGAACGCACGAGGTAATGCTGGGATATTGTTTCAAAACGAATAAAGTAGTAAAACGTCAATTCCACCGGAATGTAAGATTCCTGTGATAATTGGCAGTTATTGAGGGAAATGAATGCTTAGATTTGATGAAACCAAAGGTGTGTCAACCCGTTAAAGGATGTCACACTAAAACTGGCTTCTATTGAATACGGGCAAATTGCTAAACGGAAACAGTTCAACTTCTCATAAAAAATGAATCTCAAGACCTTAGGAATCAAGAAATATGGGTTTCTGTATTCCATTGTCCTGTTGAGCCTGGCGGGCTGCGGGAGCGGGAACAAAGGTGAACTCACCGGTGTTCTCCATCGTGAACGATGGTATCAGGCCGACCCTTACGGCATGGTCTATATTCCTGCGGGGTCCTACAACATGGGCCCAAGTGATCAGGATGTACCCTATGCAATTACTGCACAGGCGAAATCTGTGACGATTCCGGCCTTTTACATGGACAATACAGAGATTACCAACAATGAATACCGCCAATTCGTTTACTGGGTGCGGGATTCACTTGCACACCGCCTGATCGGGGGAGAGCATTTGTTTGAAGAAGGGGAATACGGAGAACGGATCAACTGGCGTGAGAAAATCAAGTGGGATGATGAACAGAACGAGGAGACGCTCGCTGAACTTTTCCTTCCTGAAACCGAGCGTTTCTATCGCCGCAAAGAAATTGACACACGCAAACTGAATTTTGAATACTACTGGGTTGACCTGCGCAGTGCAGCTGCTAAGGAAAACCGCGAACAGGGGATGCGTGATCGTTCTGTCTTTATTAAGAAAGATGTAATCAATGTGTACCCGGATACTTTATCCTGGATTCACGATTATGCATATGCATACCACGAGCCGTTAACCCAAATGTACTTCTGGCATCCGTCCTATGACGATTATCCGGTTGTCGGGGTTTCCTGGAAACAGGCGCGGGCATTTTGTATCTGGAGAACACAATTGCTGAACAGTTACCTTGCCGATAATGGCGGTTCTTTTGTGCAGGACTTCCGTCTGCCGACCGAATCAGAGTGGGAATATGCAGCACGTGGCGGACTGGATCTTTCACCCTATCCATGGGGAGGTCCGTATATCCGGAACAGCCGTGGTTGCTTCCTGGGCAACTTCAAACCCATGCGCGGTAACTACATGGATGATGGCGGAGTTTATACTGTCAAAGCCACTTCTTACTGGCCGAACGATTACGGTCTGTATTGCATGGCCGGTAATGTATCCGAATGGACCAGCAATGCATTTGATGAATCTGCTTACAGTTTCACACATGACGTGAGTACGGATTATGAATACGAAGCAAAAGATTCAGATCCACCATCGCTTAAACGCAAAGTCATCCGCGGAGGATCCTGGAAAGATGTCATGTATTACCTGCAAACCGGTTCACGTACATTCGAATACCAGGATACGGCGAAATGCTATGTCGGTTTCCGCTGCGTAATGAGTTTCCTCGGCCGTGATAAGGCAGACTATTAAAACCCCGGCGAAAACCCGATCCTCCCGTTCGGGCATATTGCCTAATAAATGCGTATTACCATTCCTCGATAAACCAATCAACGTCTAACCAATAAATCAATTCGAAAACTATGGGACTTAGCGAATTAACACAAGGAAAGAAGTTCAAGAAATTCATGGCCAGATTATATGGATGGGGAGCATCCATTGTAATCATCGGTGCACTTTTTAAAATCCAACACTGGCCATTTTCAGGTTTCTTCCTGGTGCTTGGTCTGGGTACTGAAGCTGTGATCTTCTTCTTCTCCGCATTTGAACCACCGCATGAAGATGTCGATTGGTCCCTTGTGTATCCTGAACTTGCCGGAATGGATGATGATGCTCATGGCAAAAAAGAAAAGAAAAAGAAGACAGATCCGATTGCACAACAATTGGACAAACTGATGTCGGATGCCAAAATTGGCCCGGATCTTATCGAAAGCCTTGGTACCGGACTCCGTTCATTAAGCGAAAATACTGCTTCCATGGCGAACCTGAGCAGTGCATCCGTGGCAACGGACGATTATGTTAAAAATGTATCGAAAGCATCTCAGTCGGTAGATCAGCTGAATAGTTCCTATACCAAAGCTGCATCCGCTGTTGAAGCATTGTCAAATTCCACTGAAGAAGTGCGTGTGTATAAAGACCAGGTCGTGAATGCAGGTAAAAACCTGGCTGCGTTGAATGCGGTGTATGAATTGCAGTTGCAGGACAGCAACGAACACCTCAAGCAAACCAGCCGTTTTTACGATGGTATCAACGAGCTGATGTCCAACCTGAATTCTTCACTCGATGATACCCGCAAGTATCGTGAAGAAGTGGCGACATTGGCCAAGAACCTTTCGCAACTCAACACGGTTTACGGCAACATGTTGTCGGCGATGACCATTCGCAGCTAAGCGAAATCGCAGCGATGAACACTTAACCAAATACACTTAACCAGCAAAACACACTTCAACTATGGCAGGTGGAAAATTGACACCCAGGCAGAAGATGATCAACATGATGTACCTCGTGTTGACAGCACTCCTGGCGCTGAATGTAACGAAGGAAGTAATCAATGCCTTCGTCACAATCAACGAAAGTGTCCAGTTATCAAAAGAGAATATCGATAAAAAGAATCAGAATACGTATGCTGCTTTCGCCCAGGCGATGTCAGTAGATGCCGCTAAATACAAAGACGTTAATGACAAAGCCAATAACGTTAAAAAAGGCGCGAACGACCTTGTGAAGAAGATTGAGGATCTGAAAGAATTGTTGATTCGTGAGGCAGATCATCTGGACAAGGGAGAACCGACACCGGCATTACCGGATATGGAACGCAAAGACGACTACGATGTACCCACCCACGTAATGGTCGGAGACAATCAGGATGGTCAGGGCGCGAAAGCTTCAGAGTTGAAAAAGGATATGGAAACATTCAAGAAAACAATCCTTGCCAATGTTCCCAAAGGTGCAGAAGAAGAATTTAAAAAGCAATTGGATATCCTGTTAAATACCGCAGACCCGAAAAAACCGGAGGATGGAAAACGGACATGGGAAATGGCCAGTTTCTATCACAACCCGATTGTTGCGACTGTTGCACTGCTGACCAAGATTCAGAGCGACGTGCGCAATGCGGAATCGCAGGTAATTGATGTGTTGCTGACTTCTGTCGACAAGAACATTATCAAATTGGATAAGCTGAATGCCAAGGTGATCGCAAACAGCACAGTGGTCACCATCGGTTCAGATTACCAGGCGGATGTATTCCTTTCAGCAACTTCTTCAACAATGGCTCCGGAAGTTTTCATCGGCGCGACTTACGATTCAGTAAAGAATGAAATGCGCGGCGGCAGTGATAAAGCCCTTCCGGTAGAAGGGGGTTATGCAAAATACAACGACCGGCCGGGTTCTGAAGGTGAGAAAAAGTGGGGCGGAGTAATCCGCGTGAAGAAACCGGACGGTTCCTTTGAATACTATCCTTTCAGTCAGTCCTATGTTGCTCAAAAACCAAATTCTGTTGTTTCCGCTGACAAGATGAACGTCTTGTATATCGGTGTGGATAACCCGATGTCCATCTCGGTTCCCGGGGTGTCAAACGACAAGGTGAAAGTCAGCATCGAAGGTGGCGGTGGTACGCTTAAGGCAAACCCCACACTGGGTGGTGGCCATTACATGGCCAATGTCGCAACCGTGGGGAAAGCAATCATCAGAGTTTCTGCTGAAATTGGTGGCAAGGTAATGCCAATGGGAGCTTTCGAATACCGTGTTAAACGCGTACCGGATCCTGTTGCGACCATTTCCAACAGCAAAGGCGGCCCGATCAACAAAAATCTGTTGATGGCAGGAACATTGATTCCGCAACTTGAAAACTTCGACTTCGAATTGTTCTTCAAGATCACAAATTTCAGAATGGCAATTTCCGGTAAAGGAAAAGATCCGCAGGATTTTGAAGCAACTGGAAATCAGCTGACACAGCAAATGCGTGACGCTCTTGCAAAATCAAGAGCCGGAGATAAAGTCTTCTTTGAATACATTAAAGCCCGGATGGCTACAGGTGCCGATCAATCGTCACGCAGTTTGTCGCCCATGAGCTTTGTCATTCAATAATTTCAACCTAAAAGGTTCTACAATGAAAATCAGAATCCTCTTGACATTCTTCGCAGCCCTGCTCGCAGGATCCGCTATGTCTCAGAATGTACTTGACGGTGTTTATGTAAAGGAACATACGGTTACCCGTCAGGTTGTTCCCTATCCTTATCTGCGCGAGGCCGACGTGATGTGGTCCAAACGGATCTGGCGCGTGATCGATTTGAATGAGAAGATTAATCTTCCCTTCAAATATCCTTTACACGATGCAACCAAAGACAGAAAAAACCTTATCGATGTAGTGATGGATGCCATCACCGAAGGGTCACTCACAGCTTACGGCTACCAGGATGATCAGTTCACGCTGCCCATCACCCTGAAAGAAATCGAATCGCGCGGAGGTGCCCGTACAGATACAACCAAAATGCAGCGGCCGGATCCTCCGTACGATGAATTTGATACCGTTATCGTGAGAGAATTTTCCCGTGATAACGTAATCGGTTACCGTGTAAAGGAAGACTGGTTCTTCGACAAACAGCGTTCCGTGATGGATGTGAGAATAATCGGTATTGCTCCCCTGATCTACGACCGTGATGAGTTTGGTAACGTCCGTGAAGGTAATATCAAGAAGCCTTTGTTCTGGGTCTACTACCCGGAAGCTCGAAAACTGCTGGCCAATGCAGAGGTGTTTAACCGCCAGAACGATGCAGAACGCAGATCGTTTGATGACATGTTCCAGAAGCGTTTATTCGGCTCTTATATCTACAAAGAAGCCAACGTTTACGACCGGTTGATTTCTGACTATCGCCAGGGCCTCAGCGCTCTGCTGGAATCAGAAAGGATCAAAGACGACATCACAAACTTCGAACACGATATGTGGGAATACTAAGAATCTGTTATCTACAATATAAAAACCCGGCTGGTTGAGCCGGGTTTTTCTTTTTTACAGATGTTGATTTAAGTAGAAATTTCAAGTAAATTTTTTTGTCCTGAACTACCGACTACCGACTACCGACTACCGACTACCGACTACCGACTACCGACTACC
>DAORHY010000148.1:0-8510 GCA_035438225.1 Bacteroidia bacterium | reverse complement strand
AACAAAGGAGACCGTTCCGTACTCACGATTGTATCCAGGTTAATCGGCGGTTTGAGATTGATTTTTACCCGCGATTTTGAAAATGAAAACATCTGATCGATAGAATCAATGCTGATAATAAATTGCCTGTTGATGCGAAAGAAACGTGCAGGGTCCAGCATTTCTTCTAATTTGTCAAGATTGTAATCCACATGGTATGTATGGTTATCCAGTGTACGAAGGAAATTGATTTTTTCCTCTGTATAAAAATAAGCTATGTTTTCAGCATCAATTGCTTTAATGTGCTCGCCAAAACGAATAACAAATCTTTTTTTATAATCTTGCTGCGGCAGGCGCAGGGTTTCCAACAGGCGGGCAAAATCAGGAACCGCGGGCTTCGGGTTTTTTCCGAAAATTGTTTTGAATTTATTTAGTGCATTGCCCAGCTCTTCTTTTTTTATGGGTTTCAGTAAATAATCAATGCTGTTCACTTTGAAGGCTTGTATGGCATACTGATCGTATGCAGTGATAAAGATGACGGGTGTTTTTATTTCAGTCATCTTAAAGATTTCAAAGCTGGAACCATCGGCAAGATGTATGTCCATCAATACCAGGTCAGGTGAAGGGTTATTCTTCAGCCATTCGACAGCTGATTTTACACTCACAATAATATCCAGGACAATAGTATCCGGCTCCAGCTCAAGCAGAATTTTCTTCAGGCGAAGGGCTGCCGGTTCTTCGTCTTCAATTATCAGAATATTCATAATTTATTTTCTGTAAGCAGCGGCAAGGCCACGGTGAAATGATCCGTCGCATG
Source organism: Bacteroidia bacterium (assembly GCA_035438225.1). Classification (GTDB taxonomy): domain Bacteria; phylum Bacteroidota; class Bacteroidia; order AKYH767-A; family 2013-40CM-41-45; genus JADKJP01. The sequence continues at coordinate 7,714 of DAORHY010000148.1, read as the reverse complement.
ATCGACTTTTACGGGTAATGAAGTTAGTAATTTATAACGATTTATAATATTTTGAAGGCCAAGTCCCGTTGATTTTTCTTTCTGGATTTTCGGATTGATGTTGTTGCGTACAAAAAGCATTTCATTTGAAACAAACAAATCAATTACCAGCGGCGTTTCTTTGGAAACGGAATTATGCTTAATTGCATTTTCCGCTAAAAGCTGCAAAGTCAGTGGGGGAATTTGAAAATTTTGCCGTGTACCGGGATCCAGATGAATGTTCATCATGAGGGAATCGCCGTATCTTTTCCTCTGGATAAATATATAATTCTCGAGCAAAGTAAGTTCTTCATCAAGTGGAATGAGGTCCCTGTCCCTGTATGTAACAATATTTCTGAAAAACTCTGACAACCGCTCGACATATTCAACGGCCTTCACCGGATTTTCCTCAATGACGGTGATGAGTGTATTGAAGCTGTTGAATAAAAAATGCGGGTTTACCTGGCTTCGAAGTGTTTCAAACTGAAATTGTATTTTTTCTTTTTGAAGCCGGTCAACTTTTCTTAAACGTTCTTCGCGCCGCCGGATCAGCAGATAAAAGATTATAGATGCCAAGATGAATACCACGCTGCGAAACCACCACCGTTGCCACACCGGAGCATGGATGACGAGCGAATAGTTCGCTTCCTGGGTATCTTTTTCGATTTCATTCAGGCTGCTCCGGACCCGGAAGCGGTAATTTCCCGGAGGGAGTTTCGGAAAAATAACAGACCTGTCTTTAGTTTCTTGCCATTTTGTTGTGTACCCTTCCAGTAAATAGGCGTATTGAATTTTCTCCGGATCGGAATACCAGGTACTTGAGAAATCAAAACGGATGTTGTTTTCATCGTATTCAAAATTTCTTTGTAATGAAGGGTCGATCTCTTGAAGAAACACAGATATTCCTGTAATGCGAATGGAAGGTTGTGGCCAAAGTTGAAAAGCAAACGGTCTGTATACCAACAAGCCGGCGCGGGTGCCGATCCAAATATTTCCATTCCGGTCCTGTGAAATAGAATTCGGGTCGGGTGTTAATTCCTCCAGGCCTTCTTCCGGTCCATGATATAAGATTTTTTCAGTTGCAGGGTTAAGGATATCAATGCCGTTTGCATGTACAATACAAATGTTTCCGCTTTTGTCACACTGTATAGAGATTGGGGAATCGTCACTCAATCCGTTGGCAATGGAATAATTTTTAAATTTAGTTCCGTCATAAACAGAAATTCCGGCATCCGAAGTAGCAAGCCAGATATTTCCATCCATTCCTTCTGATATTGAATGGATGGTATTGCTTGGCAACCCGTCTTTTTTTGTGAAGAAATGAATTTTTCTATCCTTAATCATGGCAAGTCCCTGCTCATCTGTTCCCATCCATACCCTGCCTTTTTTATCCGGCAAAACAGCATATACATAGTTGTTCGTCAGCGTATCTATTTCAGGAGTGGATGTACAGACAAGTATTGCATTATCACTTTCGCCTCTTTCTTCGATCCGGAATTTTACGGCGCCATTGAAACCGGTAATCCAGATATCATCGCGACTCCCGTTGATGGAAAGGATACTGCTGTTATCCAGATTGTCCTGACCGTGGACTTTTTTGATTGTGCCATTTGTCGGATTTAATCTGAAAACACCTTCACCCATCGTACCGATCCAAATAAACCCGTAGATGTCTTCATACAAGGCTACAATGTCCGTCAGGTGTTTACCGGTAGTCACAATGAATTTCTGATAAGTAAAATTGCCCTCTGGGGAAGGGCTCGCTTTGATGAGTTGCTGGTCAGGGCTGAACCAGATATTTCCTTTGCGATCAGCCAGAACGCAATGAATAGACGTAAATGCGAGCGAAGGACTTCCGTAAAGAAATCTTAATTTTTCACCACTTGACCGGATCAACAGGTTGCCGGATGCGATCCAGACATTTTGTTCGAGATCCATGGTTATATCATTCACCTTTGACAACCGGATTTTTGAATCAGTAAAAATTAAAGGATTCGTGTTGCCTGTACTATCCTCAATTTGAATTCCTTCTTCTTCTGTAGCCAGCCAGACTTCGTTCTCAAGTGGGAGAAGTCCGTTCACTTGTCCGTGGGTCCAGTCGAGTGACTTTTCGGTAATTTCGAAATTGTCAGAGGTAAAATTCAGTTTGCAGACTCCTTTGTCCTGCATGCCAATCCAGAGATTGTTCCAATGATCAAGGCTGAGTGTGCGAACAATATTATCGGGCAGGCCATTGAGTGATGAAAAGGATGTAATTTCTTTTTTTTCTTTCTGAATGCGAATGAAATTCAATCCCCGGTCGGTACCGACACACAACCGGCCGTCTGGCAAAAGGATGGCAGAGTAACAATAATTGTCACTCATTCCATCCGCTAAGTTAATATTGTGAATCTGCCCATTGTCGTAGTAAAACACACCGTTCCCTTTGGTGGTAAAAAAAAGTTTACCTTCAGTGTCCTGGGCAAATGCACTGATAGCAGTCCCGGATACCTTGTTCGGAATGAAATCAAATTTGAACACATTTTTTTCAATTGTGGCAATGTGTCCGTCTTCGTATCCAATCCAGATTTGATAAAGATTATCTTCGTACAGCGCAGATACAGTACCGGAACTTGTATCTCCTGCCGGGACCTGTTGAAATCCAATCCCGTCAAACTTGAAAACCCCGCGGTCTGTGCCAATCCAGAGCGTTCCATAATGATCCCGGAGAATTTTCTGTATCCGTGGTTTGTAGGAATCAATTTTTAATTCAAATGCCTTCGAAACAGGGACAAGCGCTTTCGCAGATGAGGACAGGAGTAAAATCATCATCGAAAAAAGAGTAAACGGGCGAAAAATTCCGGAATGCATTACTCAGTGTTTTGGCTTTAATTCTGCTTTGACATCAATGCCGATTTCAGAAGCAATTTTTTCATGAACCACTTTGGGTACCTTGATACTGTGGTCAGCTAAAAGTATATTAAATCTGGATTCTACATAGATGATGCTGTGGTGTACGGTAACCGTTACTTTAAGAATTCGCTCTTGTTCAATCCCGTGAACTGAAAGTTTGCCTTTTGCACGAAGCGTGTAGGTGCCTTCGTGTTCAAAATCAATATCTTCAATTATTTTGCCACTGAAAATTACTTCGGGATACACTTCAGTTTCCAGGAATTTATCGTTAAAGTGCTCACGTTGCAAACCACTGTTAAATCCATCGAACGTGTTGAGAGAAACTTTAAAAACAAACACTTTTTTTTCAATGTCAAGAATTCCGCGTAACTGATTTGATTTTGCGCTGATTATTTCCTGGGGAGCGTCCGACCTGAAAGCCACATAACCCGTGTTTGTGTGGTAATACTTAGTGACAGGAGGTGTTCCGGAAATGAAAGAATAAAATACCAGCAACAAAAGGAGTGGTCGATACATAGGCGCAGGTTTCAGAATACTTCTCTCCAGTGGTGAAATTACAAAATAGATTTGAATGAATGCTGCCCTATGAATCAATTTTCAGGTGTTGCGACTGTCCGATAAAGTCTAGTATCCGCGAGGTGGCTCCAGTCTGGCTGAGGACGTACTCTTTGGCAATTCTTCCTGCCCGCTCCCGCTTTTCATTATCCTGAGACAGAGAAAATACTTCATCTGAAAATTCCTTAGGGTTGCGAATGCTTACAGCACCCGCTATCCGTATCAGGTCTGACGCTTCCCTGAATTTTTTATAGTTCGGTCCGAACAGGACTGGAATACCAAAAGCTGCAGCTTCAAGGATGTTGTGGATACCTTTTCCGAATCCGCCACCGATATAGGCGACAGCACTGTACCGGTAAGCGGAAGAAAGCAAGCCGATGGTGTCGATGATCAGTACATCTGCACTGGAAACAGTTTCCGTAAATGCTTGAGAATATTTCTGACACCGGATATCGCGGCCGGACTTCAGGATACGGGCTTCGAGATTCCGGATGGACTGTGGATTCACTTCATGTGGGACAAGAATAACTTTTATTTTATTTAGCTTCATTTCATGAAGAGTTTCAATAATCAAGTCTTCATCCGGAGGCCATGTGCTTCCTGCAATCAATACAAAATTATCCCGTGAAAAAGTACCGAGTATCGGAATTTCCATCGCCGCTTCCGAGACGGCGTACACTCTGTCGAATCGGGTATCGCCGGTGATTGTGCACCGGCTGATCCCTGCACGAATTAACAAGTCAGCAGAAGCGTCATCCTGAACAAAAAAATACGTCACTTTTTTTAACATGGATTTGAAAAATCCGCCGTACCACTTAAAAAAAATCTGGGTGGGTCTGAAAATTGCCGAAACCATATAGACCGGTATGTTTCTTTGCTGCAGAATACTGAGGTAGTAAAACCAGTAATCGTATTTGATAAAGAATACGCTGTCCGGATTTATTGTCTCAATAAATTGACTGGCATTTTTTGGGCTATCAGGCGGAAGGTATAAAACAAGGTCCGCAAGCGGGTAGTTTTTTCTGATTTCAAAACCAGAAGGGGAGAAGAAGGTCAGAATTATTTCTGCTTTTGGTTCGCGTTTTCGGATTTCCTCGATGAGGGGTCTTCCCTGTTCGAATTCACCAAGGGAAGAACAATGGATCCAGTACCGCATCTCTTTTTTTTGCGTCAGTACTTTCAGTTGATCGGGCCAATTCTTTCTGCCGTTGAGCCATTGCCCTGCTTTTTGATTGCCTGCAGCTGCCGCAAAATGAATCATCATCCGGTACAGAAAGAGTCCAAAAGAGTACATGAACTTCATCGCCGGTAATTAATCGAAGTAATATTGTTTCGGAGCCCGCTTGTAAATGGGGATGATCCAGGCGAAACGGAAACCAAATAGCAGGTCCAGCCGTGATTGTGTATCTTGTTTGCGTGTATCAAAATTAATGCTGCGACGGTTTTTTGTGAATGCCTGGGTGCATTCAATTCCTCCATAAAAATTCACAAGTCTTTTGTTTCCAAAATTAATGTACCCGATAAATTCAGTGATGGATAACCCATTTGTCAAACGGTCGTATCCCTTTGCATAATCGCCTTCAATCGAAGGATAATTACCGCCTTCTGTTTCAAAGCGGATTTTATGCTGAAGAATTCCCGCTCCGAGGGTTGCCAGTATCCCTGAATTCTTATTCGGCCCGATCACCGGGAATATTTTCCCGGCTTTCAGTTCAAACTTCAGTCCACGCTCAACGAGGGCAATGCTTGCATAGTGTCCTTCCGCATTGATGAAGAATCCATCGGCATCACGAAGGCTATCAAGCACTCCTGTTTCGCGAATGTGTTCGTTGAACAGAAAGTTTCCATCAAAACCAAAAACCAGGTTGTTTTTGAGTTTTAGCTGAAAAACTCCTCCGACATTAAAATTATTTCCGAACCGGTCGGCCATGTCGCCGCCGGGAATCTGGTAAGCAAAGGAGGCGCCGATCATGGAAAAACTGACAGAAGAATCGCGCAGATTTACTTGTGCATGAAGCGCCGTGATAGTGAACCAGAATACAAAACCCGGAAGTAATTTCTTCATTGCACGAATGTAAAAAAAGAAAAGTGTTATGATGTCATGGTTTTAACGCGAATGCTCAGCGGGAGGGGGAGTAAACCCGGCCGATTGTCCACGTGGAATGGATAAGGAAATGAATTCATTTTTCCGGATCATTTTGCATAAAAAAACAATTTGCCCTGTGTGATAAGCATAGTGGACCAATTGCCGTTGAACTGCACGCAGAACAGTATGTTGTTCCTGACGGATGGTGACGGTTTTCATCAAATCATCCTCCTGCAATGCCTGCAGGCTGCCCAACAGGCATTCCCAGCCTTTGTTCCAGATTTTGAGGATTTCATCCCTGTTTAAATTTCGGTCAATGAATTCCTGGTCTCTGTTCCTTCCTGGTTTTTCGCCGTCACTGCTGAGAAAATCCGTGAAACGTGAAAGCATATTTCCAGACATGTGCTGCATCAGGATGCTGACACTGTTGGATTCAGCATCCGGCTGAAAATGCAGTTCATCATCGCTGATCTGTGCAATCGCTTTTTCTGCGTTTGATTTCAATCCCCGAAAGCTTTTTATGCTTTCGAGTAAATAATGATCCGCAATGGATGTCATGTTGTCTTCTGGTGAAGGTCGTCGGCAGTAAACTGATATGGCAGGAAATGGCCGATGTTATCGGCAACCAGTACTTTTCCGGTTTCCCCGACCATAATCATACGGATGGGCCCATGGTACCTGTGTTCGTATTCAGAGATAGCCTGCCTGCAGGCGCCGCAGGGAGTGATGGGTTTGTCGATGTGAAATAAATCAGACTGGGCCGTAATCGCGATCGCTTTTATCTTTACTCCGGGGTAATTGGCGCCGGCTGCAAATATGGCCACCCTCTCAGCGCACATTCCAATCGGATAACTTGCATTTTCCTGGTTGTTTCCCCTCATGACTATCCCGTTTTCAAGGAGTACCGCTGCACCCACAAGGAAGCGGGAGTAAGGGGCGTATGCTTTATTCACGCTCAGCCGTGCTTCTTCCACGAGCCGTTGGTCATCAACCGGCAATTCGGTAATGTCGTTGTACTCATCGAACAGGGATCGGATCTCTACTTTTTTCATATCGACTAAAATGGAGGATAAAAGTAAACAGAATTAGTTTTGTACAACATTTCAATGAAAATCATGTCCCTAATCCTTCATACAGCAGAACGAATGCATGGACACTGTAGCGTTCAATGTAATTGCCGCCTGAAAGTCCACCCGGAAGGAACACTTTTTAATAGGAAATAAACCGAACATTTTAACGTTTTTGAACGTATTAACAGGGTTGTTTCATTAAAAATACAGCTGACGAAAGGGAAATTATTTCCATCTTTGCGTCCGCATATTACAACTTGCTGAAAATGAAAATAAAAGGACTTGTCCCCAAACTCACAGTTTTCACATTGATACTACTTGCATTGGCTTCTTGTTCCAAAGATGCGGGTGAAGGTGGTACTTCGACAATTTCCGGCAAAGTCATTGTTTATGACTTTGATCCCGGTTTTAACAGTCCTCAGGATACTTTTCCTGCAAAGGACGAGGATGTATATATCATTTATGGGGCGGACCACTCAACGTATGACAATGATTATAAAACATCTTTTGACGGATCGTACGAATTTAAATACCTGCAGAAGGGCCAGTATAAACTTTTCGCTTACTCAAAAGATTCTACCGGAGCCTCGAATGGCACGGTAAATGGAGCATCTCCGAAGGTTCCGGTTTTTGTAACCGTTGAAATCACTGACAAAAATCAAACAGTTGTCGCACCGGACATCATCATCTTAAAAAACAATCAGTAATTCAGCATGAAAAGAATACTTTTTCTGATTTTGGTTTCGTTTCTGGCACTTTCATTTCAGTCGTTTGCCCAAAGCAAAAAAGACCTGAAAAGGAACAAAGTAAAAACGATCAAAATTACCAAGACCATAACCAAGGACGGAAAGGAGCAAACCATCAATGAGTTGTTTCAGAGATTCGACGCAAACATGGAGGTGATCGAAGAGATCAATTATGAGGATGACGGTGCCTTTAAATCGCATTTCAGTTATGTGTACAATAAAAATGGCGATAAGACTGAAGAAATCAGTTACCTGGCAGATGGAAAACTGAAGAAAAAGAAGACGATAAAGTACAATGCAAACGGCGACAAAGTCGAAGAGATTCATACCGATGGAAACGGCAACTT
>DAORHY010000147.1:0-8640 GCA_035438225.1 Bacteroidia bacterium | reverse complement strand
CTGGCTGGATTTTTTTTAATGTAATCAAGGATACGTTCGTTGAAACCGGTTTCGTCCTGGTGAAAAGCAACTTCTATCGGCAGGTAGAACAAGGGTAGGTTCCGGATCAGGGGTTCAAGCTCCGGATTTTGCAGGCGCATGGCATCCTTCTCAGTGGTGACAATGATTTTGCTCTGGTTCGCAATGTTGTCAAAGGTTTCCTGGATTTTCCGGATATCCTTTGTGGAAAATTCATGGTGGTCAGGAAAAAAGAGTGTTTCCAGTTTGTCCGTATGCCGCCTTAAATATTCCAGTAGTCCGGAAGGATTTGCAATACCCGTAACCATCAGGATGGTAAATCTTTTTTCCATGTAATAACTTGCTCCCATCAGCATTCCGGTTTGTTTTCCGGACACCCGATTGAATTCTCCGTATTTATAATATGAAAAAAAGACCTGTTGATGTTCCGTCGGTTCCAGCCGTTCGAGAATTTGTTTTCGTTCGATCGGCACCAGGATGGTCGGAGACTTGGTGATGATGATTGTATCCGCCCGTTTCTTCTCAGTGAAGGGTTCACGCAGATTGCCGGCTGGCAGGAGAAAATCAGTTTTAAAGATCGAATCGTATTCGATCAGCAATATGCTGTGGCCGGGTTTCACAAACCGATGCTGAAATGCATCGTCCATGAGGATGATCTCCGGCCTGGGATTGAGCCGGAGCAATTCTTCAATTGCTTCTTTTCGCTTCTCGCCGACAGATACCCGGATAGCCGGAAACTTGGTGAAATACTGCATAGGTTCATCGCCGTAAGTCCAGGTATTGGCCGGTGCAGTGAGCAGCATAAATCCTTTGGTATGTCTTCCATAACCACGACTCAGGGTGGCAATTTTATATTTCTCCTGCAGCAGCCGCACAAGGTATTCAACGTGCGGTGTCTTGCCGGTTCCGCCGGTGCTGAGATTTCCAATGCCGATGACAGGAAGAGGAAATGTTGCAGACTCAATGAACCCTTTGTCGAAAAGATAATTCCGAACCCGCATCACCGCTTCGTAAAGCAATGAAAATGGCCACAAAAGTCTTCGTAAAGTTTGCACCGTGGCAAATTACGAAAATTAGAATGATTGCCCTGAAGCATTTTTTTGTAGTATTGAAATTTCTATCCATTTACAAATAGGCTATGAAGATCAAGGAATTGACCGATTATCTCGAGCAAATCGCCCCGCTCTCTCTCCAGGAATCCTATGACAATGCCGGACTGCTGGTTGGAGATGCAGAAACAGAAATAAGCGGTGTACTCATCTGCCTTGACAGTACAGAAGAGATTATCCGCGAAGCTGTCAACACCGGATGCAACCTGGTAATCGCGCATCACCCGATAATTTTCAGCGGATTAAAAAAGCTGAACGGGAAAAATTATATCGAACGCACTGTGATTGCCGCTATCCGCAACAATATTGCAATCTATGCGGCACATACGAATCTCGACACTATTCACCGCGGTGTGAATCAAAAGATTTCTGAAAAACTGGGATTGAAGGATACAGTCATATTGACGCCCAAAAAAGAACTCCTCAGAAAGCTTGTTACCTTTTGCCCCGATGCCAAAGCAGAAGAAGTGCGTTTCGCTTTATTTGCCGCCGGCGCAGGGGACATCGGCAATTATGATTCCTGTAGTTTTAATGTTTCAGGTACCGGCACTTTTCGCGGGAACGAAAAATCAAATCCTTTTGCCGGGAAACCCGGAGATTTTCACCGGGAAGCTGAAAGCAGGATCGAAGTTATTTATGAAAAATGGAAGGAACCGGCCATTCTGAGAGCCCTGATTCAGTCCCATCCTTATGAAGAAGTCGCCTATGATCTTTTTTCCCTGGAAAATGCACACAGGAAAACCGGCTCAGGCATGATTGGCTCCCTTTCTGTTCCCCTTTCAGGGAAAGATTTTCTTGAAATGGTTAAAAAATCAATGAAAACGACCTTGATTAGACATACTGCACTGATTAACAGTAATATAGAAAGGGTAGCGGTTTGTGGAGGCTCTGGAAGTTTTCTGCTGCCGGATGCCATAAAAGCGGGAGCTCAGGCATTTGTTACCTCAGATTTTAAATACCACCAGTTTTTTGATGCCGATAACCGCATCCTGATTGCAGATATTGGCCATTTTGAGAGCGAACAGTTCACGATTGAGCTCTTTAGAGAACTGATTCTTAAAAAATTTCCTACATTTGCCGTCCGCTTAACTGAGGTCAATACTAATCCTGTCCATTATATCTGATTCATTACCTTTAATTAGGATGAATTACCTGTAAAATACAATGAAATCCTCAATGTATGGCCACGAAGAAGTCCTCAAAAGCTGCCACACCGGTAAAAAAGTATGCCGGCAAATCAATTAAAAAGACTGAAGTTGCTACAAAGGTTGCTTCCAAAACCAGGGAGAATCCGGACACCGAGAAACATCATTCTTCCGAAAAGAACAGTACATCCATCCATCAAAATAAATCAGACGTGAGCTTATCCAAATTAGCCAAAGCCAAGATTAAAACAAAAGAGCAGGTTGCATTTAAACCACGCAAGATTGAGAAGATCATTGACGTGAACAGGCTCGAGAAGAAGTTGAATGAAATCATGGAACTCGATCATTCCGAGTTTACCGTTGAAGAAAAACTGAAGGCCCTGTATGTATTGCAGGAGATTGATTCGAATATTGATAAGATCAGGACCATTCGCGGAGAACTCCCGATGGAAGTGAACGATCTGGAAGATGAGATTGTCGGCCTGAATACACGGGTGGCAAACATCAACGAAGAAATGGCACATCTGAATGACCAGGTTGCGAAAAAGAAGCAGGCTGTGAAAGATGCCAAAGAAGCCATTAAAAAATATGAATCACAGCAGGGGAAAGTGAAAAATAACCGTGAATTTGATTCCCTGAATAAGGAAATCGAATTTCAGAACCTGGAAATCCAGCTTGCAGAAAAACGAACCAAAGAATTTGCAGCGGAAGTCATCACCAAAAATGCAATCCTCGAAGAAACCCAGGCTATTCTGGATGAAAAGAATACAGTTCTGAAAATGAAAAAAGCAGAACTGGAAAGCATCGTTGAAGAAACTCAAAAGGAAGAAGATCACCTGCGTAAAATTTCCGGTAAAGCACAAACCATCGTTGACGAGCGTTTGTTCGCCGCCTATTCAAGGGTGCGTACAAATGCACGTAACGGACTGGGTGTTGTTGCAATTCAGCGGGATGCCTGCGGCGGTTGTTTTAATAAAATCCCGCCACAACGCCAGTTGGATATCCGCCAGCACAAAAAAGTAATCGTGTGTGAACATTGCGGACGTATCCTCGTGGATCCGAAAATTGCCGATGAAGAAACGGTGGATTAATCCACATTCAAATTAACTTGAAAAGGGATTTCAGTACTGGAATCCCTTTTTTATTTTAGTGGTGTGAAAAAACAACTTTTTTGTTTTTTAGTGTTCCTGGCTACGGCTATTTCTGCCCGTGCGTACTATGATTTTGATGCTAAGCTGCAGCTTGCTTACTCCCACATCCTGAAACTCAACCTCGGAGAAGCAGAAAAATTACTCGGAGAGGAACACCGGGAAAAGCCCGGGAATCACCTCACACTTTTATACGAGAACTACATTGATTTCCTCACAGGTTTTATCACCGAAGAGGAGCGTGATTTTGTTGTACTGAAAAAACACGTTTCTCAAAGGTTAAAAATCATTTCAAAAGATAAAAACAACCCGGCTTCACCTTTTCATTTGTATGTGAATGCTGAAATTATTCTTCAGGAGGCCATGCTGAAGATCAAATTCAAAGAGCATGTATCAGCAGCTACCGACATCCGCAAAGCCTACCGGATGGTGGAACGGAATGAAGCGATTTTTCCGACATTCATTCTCAATAAAAAATTAACGGGCTTTTTGCATGTGATGGTGGGAGCAATTCCGAAGCAATACCACTGGCTGGTTGAAATGGCCGGAATGGACGGCACGGTTCCGCAGGGTACCGCTGAATTAATGGAGCTCTACGATCACCTCGGCGGAACAGAATTTGTTGTGTACCGGGATGAATTGCTTTTTTACCTTTCAAATATTCACAACTCATTTGCAAAGAACGAAAGCCATGGAGAACAATTGCTCGAGTGGATGCTCCCGTCAACGGCCGAAAGTCCGCTCATCCGCTATTGTTACGCGAATGTCGCCATGAAAATGGGAAAGAACGACGAAGCATTGAAAGTGTTGTCGGCACCGATGAAGAAAGAGGGTGTTTTTCAGTTTCATTTCCTTTCTTATAAAGAAGGGCTTACCCGGTTGCGCAAACTGGATTTTTCCGGTGAACAGGATTTCCGGAAGTTCATCGCACAGTTTAACGGAACGAATTATGTGAAAGCTGCTTGGCAAAAAATTGCCTGGATCGCTTTTCTGAAAGGCGACCTGAAGCAATACCACGAATGCATGCTCAACTGCAGAGAGTCGGGCGGACAGTTTGTCGATGAAGACAAAGAAGCAATGACAGAAGCCATCGGCAATGAACCACCCAATACTTTACTGCTGCGTTCCCGCCTGTTGTTTGACGGAGGGTATTACAAAGAATCACTCGCAGAAATTGCCGGAAAACCGCTCGACAGCTTCCCGCGATACAGGGATCAGCTGGAAGTGTCATACCGTTTCGGAAGAATTTTACAAAAACTGAAACAGCCGGAAAGGGCAATGGAATACTACCGGCAGACTTTAAAAAATGGGGCCAATTCACGTTACTATTTTGCAGCCAACTGCGCCCTTCTTCTTGGCATGATGCACGAAGAACGTAATGAATTGGACAAAGCAAAATCATACTACAACCAATGCCTCAGTCTCGACAATCACGAATATCAAAACAGCATCGACCAGAAAGCGCAGGCGGGATTAGACCGGATTAGTGCCGGACAGTAGATTTTAGTGGTTAGTGCTTAGGGGTTAATTGTGGTATTTAGGGTTTGCTTTTTTTGTTGCCTGTTTAATTGCACGCTCCTGACAATTTATAACTCCATTCAAAAGTCTTTTGCATTCTTCGCACTTGTCTGTCAAATTCGATAGATCATTTTCTGAAAGATATCCCAAATCAAGAGACAAAGTTAGTGCAGTTTCCAGCTCGTTCAAGGAACCTCTTGAAATGTACATAAATTGAATTGTTTCCTTTCGATGAAATCTTCCACATCCTTCTGCAAAATGGAGAGGTATTGAAATTGCTGCCCTTCTGATCTGAGAAGTTAAACCAAAAATTTCCTCTTTTGGAAAAGGTCTTGTTGCTTCATAAACCATTTTGACCAATGCGCGAGCATGAACCCAAACTTCGAGGTTTTTATAGGACTTCATCTGATTGAATTTAAAACCAAAGAAAGAATGAAGTTCCCTCAACCACAATTTAGTAAAAGGAGGATATTATATTGACAAAAAACACTAAGCACTAACCACCAAGCTCTAAAACTTAACCCCAAAAGTAATCGTCACATTATTCGTCCTCACTTTATTTTTAACACCGGGGACGTCCTGGTTTGTGAGGGTGTAGGGCTGGAAATATTCATTGCTTTCCGTGTAGAGGTATCCGAAGTCCACGAATAAATCTTTATCGCGAATTCCGATCCCGCCGCCAAAACTTGTTTTTTTGTAATCGGCGCCACCGGTGACATAGCGTGTATTGAGCGGTGAGGACGTGAATGCAGTACCGCCGCGCAAACTGAAATCGCCGATCCTGTATTCAGCACCCAGACGAAGGGTATTGACGGTCGTGTATTTTTTCCGGATCACATTGTTTGCGTCTGCAAAAGAGGCGTCGACAGCATCCAGCCGTGCTTCGCTGATATCCGTGAATTCATAATCTCCGCTGATCAGCCCATATTTACCGATAATGAAAGCAAGGCTTCCGATTGCTTTGAAAGGTGTGGTGAGGGTGTAGTCGTAGGAGCCATCAGGAGAATCCTTCGTGTCTGCATAACCACCGTCAAACTTCGCTTTCATGCTGCTGGAATAATCATCGGTCATACTGTACCAGGTGGGTGTATGGATTGTTGCTCCCATCCTTACCCAATCCGAAGCGCGGTAAATGATTCCGAGTTTGAAGTTGAAACCGAATCCCCGCGTGGTGAGGTTTTGGTCAAATTGAAACTGGCTGAGTGTATCGAACAGATTGTCTTTGTCAATCTCTTCAAATGTGGTTTCTTCCAGATACCGGATGTTTGCAAAACCAACTGTTCCTCCGATGTACAAACGGTTGCTGTAATTTCCACCGAAGGAGATATCTGTTTCACCCATGGATCCGCGCGTCTCGGAACTGTGCCGTTGCAAGATTGGCCCCCCCGGAACGGCGGCAGAATAATTATTCAGAGAATCCGGATTGATCAGGTAGGTATAGTAGGCAAGGTATTCGTAGAAGGGATCCAGGTTGTCATAACTCAATCCCTGCGCATTCTCAGCGAAATAGCCGGTCATTGAATTTGCCGGATTGGTATTTTCATAAAAACTACGGTTGTGGAAATTGTTCATCCGGTTGTAGCCGAAACCGAAATTCCAGCTTTTCCATCCGGGTCCTTCATCATTTTCGGTAAGCTTATGAGTGAAGACCATTCCTGCATTGCCGAAATTGAAATTGAAACGTTTCTCGGTATTCGTCTTTCCAAGAAAATTGGATTCAGTAGCGCCGATGAAAACGGAAGGCGTAAACGTGATTTCTGATTTTCTATAAATTGCAATGCCAGCAGGATTCACTGCAAGGCTGGAGAAATCTCCTCCCAGGGCTCCGAAGGCTCCGCCCATGCTGGTGAACCGGGTAGTTCCGCTGATATTCGACTGAGAATAACGGAAAGCATCAAGGTCAGTCTGAGCAAATCCTGAACCTGTGATCAACAGCAGGAAGGATGCAGTGATTGTTTTTTTCATAATGCGTCAGTTCGATTTATAACAGATTCGTTTTGAAAAAAGCCCGCATACCTGAAGTTCTCTCTGGTCGGTATGCGGGCGGGAAACATGGAAAATTATCGTATTGCTGTTGCAGAAACGGATCACCCTTTTTCGGATTATTTTCTCCTTCCACCGCCATTGCGCTGTTCTCCGGAATTATTCTGACGTGCCGGAGGAGTGGATGGAGTGACGTTCTTTTGGGGTGCCGGAGCTTCCTGGCGGAATTGTTTTGGTTCGTTCCTCGGCTGAATCATCGGTGTGCGTGGTTCCTGACGGGGGGGTGGAACTGTCATGTTGTTCCGTTCCTGTTTTGGAACGGTGACTTCATGACGCGAAGGCTGGTTGGAACGTTGAATTTCAGGATTCCGTTGTTGTTCATTTCGCGGATTCGCCGGATTGTTGTCGTTGTTCCCATTCAGGTTGAAGTTGCGGGGGTCTGCATTTTCATTTCCCCGGCCCGGCGACTCCCTATTAAAGGAGTTATTCTTCGGACGCGACTGGTCTTCCCGCTTTGGTTGTTGCTGTGGAGGATTTGGCCGTGTCTGATTGTCACGCTTCGGCTGTTGCTGCATTTGATTTTGCTGCGATGGATTGTTGAGATCCGGACGCACAGGAGTTACCGGATCGTTTCGCTTGGATGGCGTAGTTTCATTTTTCGGATTCTGATTGTTCGATGGAGCAATTACATCCGGATTTGGTTTTGAAGAAGGAGCCGGGCGAACAACTCCGCCTGCCGGATTTCCGTTCAGGTTTTTATCTGAGATGATGCCTCTGGATGGAGGAGTGATTGTGTTTTCATTCTTCGAATCATTGCCCCTTGCCGGTACGGATGGACGTACCTCTTCATTTTGATTCTTGCTGTTGTTGATCTCCGGCCTTCCGATCACAGCAGGATTTTTTTCCTGCTCATTGAAACCGGGTGTAGCGGATGGCCTTCCGGTGTTTTTAGAATCCCCAGTGTTCACACCCTTTGAAGGCATGGAAGGGATACGGCCTTCCTGTTGTGCAATCTGGTACTTTTCACCCAGGGTTCGGGGTGCAGCGCTGTTCTGACGGCCTGATGGACGCGGACTATTGCCACTGGCAGTGCCGCGCGGACCGTAATAACTGTTGTTGTCGTAACTGTTGTAGTAATACGGATTGGAATAACCGTAATAACCGTCATTGTATCCGTGGTTATAACCGGCCCAGTAACCATCGGAATAACCATGATTGTATCCGTGCCAGTAAGAATAAGGAGAATAATATCCGCCGTACCACGGGGAACCATACCAGGAATTGTATCCCCATCCGATACTTCCATAACAGAACGGAGCGGAATAATAATAAGTAGGAGCCCACCAGTTGTAACCCAGATAAATGCTCACACCCCAGGATGTTGGGTTGTAATCATACCAGTACATATTGGTGTAATAAGGATCGTAGTAATTGTAACCGATAACCGGATTGTAATACCGGCGAAGACGTGCCGAGTAGGCGTAATCGTAATAATCGTCCTCGTTGTAATAATTGTTGGTAATGTAAGTGTTGCCTTGTCCGTCCTGGGTCTGAGTTGAAGTGGAATAATCCTCTGTTCGTTGTTCCGCCGGGTTGTTGCTCCCCGGATCCTGAGTGGCGGAATTGGTGTTTTGATCATACGAAGGTTCGCTACCGGAATAATTGGTGTTGTCCTGGGAGTATCCGGAAGGAGGTGCAGGGGGAGTTGCAGGTTGGGTG
>DAORHY010000146.1:0-8645 GCA_035438225.1 Bacteroidia bacterium | reverse complement strand
ACTCATTCTGCCGTAGCCGGGCGTGGGTCCGAAGAAATAAACGATGTTTTCATTGTTCGGATCGATGCCAATACCAAGCCTGTCGTAATTCGGAGGAAAATTCACGGGGAGAATATCTACAAAAGAACTTGCAGGAGCCAACCTCCAGATTCCTTTCTGCGGGCCGTCGCTGCTCAATGTTGCGTATACTATGCTGGTCGGCGATACGGCAACATCCGTAAAATAAGACTGTGTTGCCTGTAATCCGCCTCCGCCTTTTACCCTTGACCAGGTTGTACCACCATTGGAACTTCTGAAAATTGCATCGTAAGCGGCAGCATACACAACATCCTGGCTTATATTTCCGGGGTCAGTGACAACATTCCAGGTCACATCCCACACATTGTCAAATGTCTGTGGCGTACCGGACACAGTACTTGCGAGTGAAGTCCATGATACACCGCCGTCTGTTGATTTATACATTCCATTTCCCAGGTAAAATGAAGCCCCACCGCTTGCAGAAGTGCCATACGCTTCGCCGGATAAATAATACCATGTTTGTTCGTGGCCGGGCCGGGTATCTTGGGCGACAGCATTCACTCCCGGATATCCCTCAACCGGAGAAACGCGTGTCCAGTTATTTCCGCCATCGGTACTTCTCCACATTCCGCCGCTCACACCACCGGCCAGGATGATATCTTCATTTGTCTGATCAATTGCGAGCGCTCTGGTTCTTCCACCCAGGTTCCAGGGGCCCCGAAAATCCCATGTTCCGTTGATCCGTGCATTTCCGTTTGAATAGTGTTCCCTTGCTTTCGGAAGAGTAGCTGCATAGGCCAGTTCTTTTTCCCGGATCAAACCCGGAATCTGTCCGGTGACAGGGTCTTTCAATCGTTTGCGTTCCCATTGCCGGCGTTCACGCGCTTCGGACTCCGCTTCGCCGGCACGGGATTTTATTTTTTTATCCTGAACAGTTCCGGTAGGTTGTGAGCACGACAGGGATATACACACGACACTTAACAACGCAGGAAGCAGTATTTTTTTCATTCGTCAGGT
Source organism: Bacteroidia bacterium (assembly GCA_035438225.1). Classification (GTDB taxonomy): domain Bacteria; phylum Bacteroidota; class Bacteroidia; order AKYH767-A; family 2013-40CM-41-45; genus JADKJP01. Next base: position 7,610 of record DAORHY010000146.1, on the reverse strand, counting down.
GGGATTTGTGGAGTCATTCCAATTTGTTTTAAAACTAATAAAAACCTGCAATAAATTTTACTGCTTTTGTTATTTTACTTTTTTCTCCACCCTTCAGACCATTACTTTCCATCCTCCTTCAAGCCAAAATTTCATTTTTTATCAATCCGCTGTCGTACCGGTTCCTTTTTCTATTTCCCGGTAAACGGATTAAATGTCCGCCTGTGCATCCCATTCCCCGCCGCCCGTTGTACGGATCCCTCCCCGAAGCGCCGGCGCATTTTATCCATCGCCTGGTAAAGGCGGATCATTTCTTCGCTGTCTTCAAAGAGGTTGATCTGGTATCCGCCTCCCACGAGGTGGCTGAACCGGACGCCGATCAGGCGAACCAGCAGCCGGCGGTTGTAGAGTTTTGCAAAAATCTCCTTCACCCGCGACATCAGAATATGGTCGCTCGATGTATGCGGGATGCGGGCCTGCATGGTATGGGTGTCAAAATTCGAGTAGCGTATTTTTACGGTTACACATGCTGTTAGTTTATCTTCGGTCCGCAACTGGAAAGCCAGTTTCTCCGTCATCCCGATCAGCAATTCATTCAGGTGCGTCACGTCGATGGTATCCCGGTCGAAGGTTTCTTCGGCGGAGATGGATTTGCGTTCGTTGTATGGTTCTACCGGCGAGTTGTCAATGCCGTTGGCTTTTTTCCAGATGACAATCCCGTTTTCGCCGAGGACATTTTCCATGAGCTCTACCGGCATCTGCTGCAGGGTATGGATCTTTTCAACGCCCATGTTCCGGAGCAAATGATAGGTCTTCTCCCCGACCATTGGAATTTTGCTGATGCTGAGCGGAGCCAGAAAATTCTTCTCTTCGCCCCAGTCGATTTTCATCTGCCCGTTTGGTTTCGCCTCACCGGTGGCGACTTTCGAAACGGTTTTATTTTGCGAAAGCCCGAACGAAATCGGCAGTCCGGTCTCTTTCGTTATTTCCCTGCGCAACTCGGTGGCAAGTTTATAACTGCCGAAGAAACGATCCGTCCCTGTCAGGTCGATGTAAAACTCATCGATAGAAGATTTCTCATACAGTGGCACGCGTCCGCCGATAATTTCCGTGACCATATCGGAATAATAACTGTAGCGGTCGTAATCGCCGCGCACGATGATCGCATCCGGGCAAAGCCTCCGTGCCAGCTTCATCGGCATCGCGGAATGCACGCCATAGGCCCTCGCCTCATAGCTGCAGGAAGCGACCACGCCCCGGTCGCTGGTCCCACCAATGAGCACAGGCTTCCCCTTCAGTCGCGGATGCTCCAGGCAGGAGACCGAGACAAAGAAGGAATCGAGGTCCATGTGGACGATTGTTGAGTTCAAGGTTGGTCTCGGGTTATTCAGTTATTCAGTTATTAGGCTGAGAGGTTCGTCCCTCGTCCCACCGTCCCTCGTCCCCCTTTAAAAAAGTACTTGCTTTTTTAATTTCTACTCTTTACTTTTGACTGCTTAACAATCATTTTAGATGACTACATTATAGTCATTCAAAATATAGAAAGCAATTTATGTGTTCTCGGCGTGATTTTTTTCGCGCAAAGACGCAAAGAACGCGAAGATGATCATACAGCTCACCCAATCTCCAATCAGCAATCCCAAATCCTCAATCCAATATGTATTTCAACACCAACATCAAAATTCTGCGTAACCGCCGCAACCGCACACAGGATGTGGTTGCGAATGAACTGGACATCAGCCGGTCGACACTGAACAGTTATGAAAATGGCAGCATCAAGAATCCGACACTGGATGCTTTGATGGCCTTTTCGAAATATTTCAAAGTATCGATTGATACACTGGTGAAAGTAGACATGAGTAAACTTTCGGGATTCCAGATGTCGGAACTGGAGAAAGGGAACGATGTGTATGTGACCGGTTCGCGTTTGCGTGTGCTGGCGACGACTGTTGACAGCCAGAACCGTGAAAATATCGAGATGGTTCCGCTGAAAGCGAAAGCGGGATACAAAGCCGGCTTTGCAGATCCGGAATTTATCCAAAAGCTGCCGACATTTCAATTGCCGCTGCTGCTGAATGACCGCAAGTACAGGATGTTCCAGATCAGCGGTGATTCCATGCTGCCGATTCCGGATAAGTCCTGGATCATCGCAGAATATCTGGAAAACTGGTACGACATCAAAGACGGGCACGCCTATATTGTATTGACACAGGATGAAGGCATTGTTTTTAAAGTGGCAATTAACCAACTTCGTAAAACGAAAACGATTATCCTGAAATCACTCAACCCTGCGTACACTCCATACGAAGTTCCTGTAAATGAAGTACGCGAAGTATGGAAATTTTGCAATTACATGAGCAGCGAACTTCCTGATAATTCAATTGCCAAAGACGAACTGCTGGCAAAATTGATTCAGCTGGAAGGGGATTTGAAAGGAATGAAGAAGGTGCTGGAATGATTTGAATTGCTGATTTTTGATTGCTGATTGGACACCTCAATCTAAAATCAGCAATCTAAAATCACAAATCATCTCATTCCCGCTGGGACAAGTCTTTAACGTAAGCCTGTGCGCCAGCAGACTTGGCCCGTTATATAGCCTACGACCTTAGAAATATAACAAATTCATTCTCAAAAAACGAGAGAAAATATTCAATAAACTCAACCGCAATTTTCACAAGATATATTTCTTCTTGTTAATCAGGCTGGCATTGTACGGATACTGGAAAGATTTGAGAACCATAGGAGATTGTAGATTGTAGATTGCTGATTGTAGATTGGTGATGGAGCGGCAATCAATCTAAAATCAGCAATCCAAAATCAAAAATCCTTCAAGAATGTCTGGGCTGACCTGCAAGAGAACGCATTGCAAACAATACGCTCATCACCGTGAGGATAGCGCCCATTAAAAAAGGAGCTCCGGGAAAATTTACGGGTGCATTGACGGCGGTGAAATAGGAAAATAAACTTGTCATCAGAACCGGACCAATGATGGATGTAATGCTCACAACGCTGGTTAATGCGCCTTGCAATTCACCTTGTTCATTCGGCGGAACTTGTGATGAAATAATTCCCTGCAATGCAGGGCCGGCAATTCCTCCTAATCCAAGTGGAACCATGAATGCAAACATCATCCAGCCTTTTGTTGCAAATGCAATCAAAAGTAATCCGAAAGCATACACAATCAGACCAGCGTACACGGATCGTTTTTGTCCGAGCTTCGGGATAATGATCCGGAGCAGGCCGCCTTGTACAATTGCGATCATTAAGCCAACAAAACCCAGGGAATACCCAACCATTTTTTCATCCCATTTAAATTTTTCAATGGTATAAAATGTCCAGGTACTTTGTGCAGCATGACCGGCGATGTAAATGCAAACCAGGGAAGCCACAAGACTAAGTACCAATGGATATCTCCTCAGGTTTTTCAGACTGCTGATTGGATTAGCTCTTTTCCATTCGAATGGTCGACGATTTTCTTTCTTTAAGGATTCCGGCAAAACGAAGTAACCATACAACCAGTTCAACAATGCTAAAGTTGCTGCTGCAAAAAACGGTACCCGCAAACCAAAATGTCCGAGCAATCCGCCTACAACCGGACCGATGATAAATCCCACTCCGAATGCAGCACCGATCAAACCGAAATTCTGTGCCCGCTTTTCAGGAGGACTGATGTCGGCAATATATGCACCGGCAGTTGTAAAACTGGCTCCCGTTAATCCGGAAATGGCCCGGCCAACAAACAACCAGCCAATGGTTGGTGCAAAGCCCATGAATATGTAATCAATACCAAAGCCAAAGAGTGAAAACAACAAAATCGGCCGCCGGCCATATTTGTCGCTCAAACCACCAAGGACAGGTGAGAAAATAAATTGCATGAACGAATAGGCAAAAGTCAGCCAGCCTCCATAAATCGATGCTTTGCTGATATCGCTTCCCGTCATTTCCCGGATCAATCCCGGAATAACAGGAATGATGATACCCAGCCCGATTACATCAATCAGAAGAGTAATGAAAATAAACGGTAATGCTTTATTCGGCTGGGTGGTCATAGGAATTGTGGGTGCTGATTCAAATGAGAAAATCGCGTAAAGAAAAGGAGATTTTTGGAATCAAATGATAATTGATCATCGATATCCAAATTAAATATATGGCAATAAAATGCGTCCTTTGCATTCACGATTATGTCCAATTCATTCGATCCAAAAAACCTTTCCATTTTGTCATTCCGGTATGACTTACCGGAATCCTTTATTGCAAAGAAGCCGTTGGCTGTGCGGGATCAATCGAAGTTATTGGTGTATCAGAAAAGTCAAATTACTGATTCTCACTTCCATCAACTGGATTCCTTTCTTAAATCCGGAGACCTGTTGATCTTTAATCAAACCAAAGTAATCCATGCACGGATTCTGTTTCAAAAACCTTCCGGCAGTACTATTGAAATTATGTGCCTGGAGCCTTTTGATGTGAGCGAAACAAACCTCGCTTTTCAACAAAAAAACACCTGCCGCTGGATTGCGATGATTGGAAATGCAAAGCGCTGGAAAGAACAACAGCTCAGCAAAATCATTTTACACGAAAAAGGATCATTCGAATTCCGCGCCGAAAAATATGAAAACCGAAAGGGAAATTCTGTAGTACGCTTCAGCTGGACCGCCGATCTGAGTTTCGCCGAAGTTATCGAAGCTGCAGGAAAAATTCCGCTTCCACCCTACCTGAACCGGGAGCCGGAGGTAGAGGACACGAAACGTTATCAGACAGTGTATGCACAGGATAAAGGATCCGTTGCCGCTCCTACTGCCGGACTGCATTTCACCGAAAACATTTTTGAAAAACTAAAAACTAAAAATATTTCCACCGAATTTGTCACCCTGCATGTTGGCGCGGGAACATTTAAACCGGTAAAGTCGCAAACCATGCAGGAGCATGAAATGCACCAGGAAAGAATTTACATTACCCTGACAACAGTTGAAATGATTCTGAAAGCTGTTCAGGAAAAGAAACGAATCATCTCCGTGGGAACAACATCCCTGAGAACAATAGAAAGTTTGTATTGGTTCGGACTTCAGCTGCTCTTACAAAAAGTTGCAGGGATTGAAGAAATGAGAATCAGCCAATGGGAGCCGTACGAGCCGGAAACGGAAAATTCACTTTCAACGGAGAAAGTACTGAATGCACTTGTTCATTGGATGAAAAAGAATCACAAAACAGTGCTGTCGGGTTTTACACAAATTCTCATCGCTCCCGGTTACTCATTCAAAATCGCAAACGGTTTAATTACAAATTTTCACCAGCCGGAAAGCACATTGTTGTTGCTTGTATCTGCATTCATCGGGGATGATTGGAAAAAAGTTTACCACCATGCCCTGGAGAACAATTACCGTTTTCTGAGTTACGGAGACAGTTCATTGTTGTTCAGGGAATGAAATCCTTCCCGGAGCAATAAAATCTTTTCTAATTCAATGCCGGCATACCAAATTTTTCCCATTCCTCTTTTGTCGGACCGTACACTCCAACAACCGGCAGGTCCAGCATTCGCATAAGGACAAGCATTTCTCCACGGTGATGCGCCTGGTGACTGATGAGAATTTGCAGTGTAGTACCACGTTTCCACATCTGTCCGTACATATCATCTTCTTTATTCAGATCTGCGTCCGTCCAGTTTTTCTTAATTTCTTCTGAAAGCATGGCAGCACCTTTTTCATAGATTTCCAGTAATTCTTTTACCGATTCACCGGAATAATCAGGATGAGAAGGAATACCAACAGTTAATCCGGCACGCAATGGCATTTCCTGCATGGTGTGAATGAGGTGCCAGGCGAGAAATCCAAGAGTACGAACCTTGGGATGAACTTTTTTATTCAGGGAATCATCGCTAAGGTTTTTCAACAATTTCAAGGTACCGGCGGATTCATGTCCCCAGTCGGTCAGGAAGTCGGAAATGTGGTGATACATGGGTTTTGCTTTTGAATCTGCAAAATACAGAATCAATCTTAGTTATTGAAAAAAATCAGCCGGGAGAAGTGTTAATGTGCATCCGTTACTACCGGTGCTGATCCCCTTTTCATTTTTTGCAAATAAAGCAAGGGAATGCAAACGATAAAGAAAATGCCGACAAACCAGAAAGCATCAATATAACTCAGGAGAAAAGTTTGTTTGATCACGGTTCCTTCGATTGCCTTATAGGCAAATGTCTGTGATTGCTCAGCACTGAAGCCTTTCGCTGCAAAACCCTGCGCCAAGGCATTCATTTTCTCATTGAACAGAGGATTATATGGATTAATATGCTCGACGAGGTTTACCCGGTGGTAACCCTGACGAAGGTGAATCAGAGTTGTGATGATGGCGATTCCAAATGACCCACCCAACTGACGCATCATATTATTTAAACCTGTACCCTGACCAATATCTTTCGGTGCAAGACTTCCCAAAGCGAGTGTTGTCAATGGGACAAATAACAAACTCAAACCGATACCACGGAGAATCAATGGCAGGTAGAAATCCGATTCACCGGAATTCAAATTGGATTTGGACATGAGCGTTGTAAAGCCAAAGAAGAAAAGAAAACCAATGGTTGCCATGATTTGCGGGGGAAATTTCTTCTGTAACAATCGTCCCACCATGGGCATCATAAAAATGGTAGTAAGCCCGCCCGGGATCAATAACATCCCGGTTTGTTGAGCAGTAAATCCAATCAGATTTTGACAAAAGACCGGAAACACAAAGACTGATGCAAAGAGCCCAAAACCAAGAATGAAGGTAGTAAACATCCCGATAGACAAGGATCTGTTCTTCAAAATACGCAAGTCAACAATTGGATGATCTGTTGTCAGTTCACGCCAGATAAAAGCAATGATGCCCGCTATTGACAGGATGCTCATCCAAACGATGTAAGGTGTTTCAAACCAGTCTTCACTCTCTCCGCGTTCCAAAACAATTTGCAGGCAACCCACACCGATAGTGAGAAAGACAATTCCGTACCAATCGACATCGCCCACCACTCTGTGATGGGCAGATTCTCTGATGAAGGAGAGCGTGAGCAAGACTGCAATAATTCCCAATGGAATATTGACATAAAAAATCCATGGCCAGGACCAGTGATCAGTGATGAATCCTCCCAGCGTAGGCCCCAGTGTGGGGCCTACAACAACACCCAATCCAAACAATGCCGTAGCCATTCCCAATTGCTCTTTGGGCCAGGTTTCTACCAGAATCGCCTGAGAAGTTCCAAGTAATGCACCTCCGCCAATTCCCTGAACGAAACGAAAAAATATCAGCTCCCAGATATTGTCAGCATTCCCGCAAAAGAAAGACGCAACAGTAAACAGTACAATTGAAAACGCAAAATAATTTCTCCTTCCAAACTTTGCACCCAACCAACCGGACATTGGCAGAATAATTACATTCGCCACCGCATACGCTGTGATGAGCCAACCAACATCCTCCAATGTTGCACCGAGGTTGCCCATTATCTGAGGCAATGAAACATTCACCACCGTCGTATCAATCAGCTCAAGCAATGAGGCGAGGATGACGGTGATGGTGATGATCCACTTGCGGGAACCGGTTTCGGACATTGTTAGTGAAGGGTGAAGGGTGAAGGGTGAAGGGTGAAGGGTGAAGGGTGAAGGGTG
>DAORHY010000145.1:0-8653 GCA_035438225.1 Bacteroidia bacterium | reverse complement strand
TGAACTTCTGAACAGAGGCTACAATCCGATCCTGCTTTACAATTTGAGCAATTCCCGTGAGGAGGTGGTGCAGGCTATTGAAGAAATCACCGGAAAACGTGTGGACTTCTTTAACATTGATCTTTGCAGAAAGAAAACACTCGAAAAATTTTTTTCTGTTTATAAAATAGATGCAACCATTCATTTTGCTGCCTACAAAGCGGTCGGTGAATCAGTGGAGGATCCGCTGAAATATTACAGAAACAACATTCTCTCCATACTCAACCTCCTTGAAATTTACCTGGAGAAAAATCTTGACAATTTCGTTTTTTCCTCTTCCTGTTCTGTGTATGGACAGGCAGAAATACAGCCGGTAACCGAAAACACACCGCTGCAAAAATCCGAATCACCGTATGGGAACACCAAAAAAATTGGAGAAGAAATTATTGCGGATGTATTGAAGGTGAAAAAACTTCACGCAATGTCGTTGCGGTACTTCAACCCTGCTGGAGCTCATTCCAGTGGCCTCATCGGAGAATATCCCCTGCAGGCACCGAACAACCTGGTACCGGTGATCACACAAACAGCCATCGGAAAACGGAACTCCATGACCGTTTTCGGCAATGATTACAACACACCGGACGGTACATGTATACGCGATTACATACACGTTGTGGATATCGCCAAAGCGCATGTTGCAGCTATTGATTACCTGATCAACAAAAAATACAAGAAGCCATTCACTGTTGTAAACCTGGGTTCGGGAAAAGGATATTCCGTACTGGATGCCATCCGTACTTTTGAAAAAATTTCCGGGAAAAAACTGAACTATACAATCGGAGCGCGCCGCCCGGGTGACATTGAAAAAGTCTGGGCGGATATTTCTTTTGCTGTAGCCGAACTAGGATGGAAACCAGAAAACAACCTGGAGGATATCCTGCGTTCTGCCTGGACCTGGGAACAGCAATTATCAGAGAAGTTACATTCTCATCTGTGACATTTGGACAATTCAAATCATGATCAACAACGGTAAAACCATACTCATCACCGGCGGAGCAGGATTCATCGGATCCCATGTAGTGCGGTTGTTTGTAAATAAATATCCCGGATATAAAATTATCAATCTTGATAAACTCACCTACGCCGGGAACCTTGAGAACCTGAAAGATATCGAGGACAAGACCAATTATAAATTTGTAAAGGGAGACATAGTAGACAATGATTTTATCCGGAACCTTTTTCAAAAACACAACATTCATTCCGTGATACACCTGGCAGCTGAATCACACGTTGACAGAAGCATTTCAAACCCCATGGAATTTGTGATGACCAATGTAATTGGCACAGTCAACCTTTTAAATGCTGCTCGATATTTCTGGAAAGACCTTTCCGGAAAAGACATACCTTCCGAACGAAATCTGTTTTATCATATTTCTACTGATGAAGTATATGGAACACTTGGTCCAGCCGGCCTCTTCACCGAAGAAACTCCCTACGACCCACACAGCCCCTACTCTGCATCAAAAGCAAGTTCCGATCACATGGTTAGAGCCTATCACGATACCTACGGATTGCCTGTAGTCATTTCAAACTGCTCGAACAATTACGGCTCTTACCAGTTCCCCGAAAAACTGATACCCTTAGCCATCAACAATATCCGAAACATGCAGCCGGTTCCGGTTTACGGAAAAGGTGAGAATATACGCGACTGGCTGTTTGTAGAAGATCATGCAACTGCCATCGATAGTATTTTTCACAAAGCAAAAACAGGAACAACGTACAATATTGGTGGCCACAATGAATGGAAGAACATTGATCTTGTTCATGCTTTGTGCCGGATCATGGACCGAAAATTAAACCGCCCGGAAGGTACTTCAGCAGGGTTGATCACTTTTGTGAAAGACAGGGCTGGCCATGACCTCAGGTATGCCATTGATTCTTCCAAAATACAGAAGGAATTAGGCTGGTACCCTTCGCTCCGTTTCGAAGAAGGTCTTGAAAAAACAGTCGACTGGTACCTCGCAAACAAAAGCTGGGTGCAGCACCTGACATCCGGAGAATACCTTCATTATTATGAACAACAATACACTCACCGTTAATACGTATTTCCTTCTACCCTTTTTAACCGATTCCTCTCCAGAATGTACAACCACCCTTTTCACAAACAAGATTTAAGCAAATTCTCTTTCCTTGTTACCGGAGGATCAGGATTTATCGGATCAAACCTGGTGGCCTACCTCTTGAAATACAATGCGGGAAAAGTCAGGGTGCTCGACAACCTGCTGACCAGTTCAATTGAAAACATTCAACCATTCATTGGACTACCAAATTTTGAATTCATTGAAGGAGATATCCGCGATAATGATACCTGCAGAAAGGCTTGTGAAAACATTGATCTTGTTTCTCACCAGGCAGCCCTTGGCTCTGTTCCACGCTCTGTGAAAGATCCGCAGGCAACACATTCAATCAACGCAACAGGCTTTCTGAACATGCTGGTCGCAGCAAGAGATGCAGGTGTGAAACGTTTTGTTTATGCCAGCTCTTCTTCGGTTTATGGTGATCATCCTGTACTGCCGAAAAAAGAAGAAGAAACCGGGAATCCCTTATCGCCTTATGCCGTCAGTAAAAAGACCAATGAATTGTATGCAAAAGTTTTTGCTACAACCTACAACATGGAAATCGCCGGGCTCCGGTATTTCAATGTGTTTGGTCCCAACCAAAGTCCGGATGGCCCATATGCAGCTGTAATTCCATTGTTCATGCAGGCTGTATTGGATCACAAATCACCGTTCATCGATGGCGACGGCGAACAAACCCGGGACTTTACCTTTGTTGAAAATGCTGTTCAGGCGAATGTCTGTGCAATGCTTACGGATAACAATAATGCATTGAACCAGGTGTATAATGTTGCTGTTGGTGAAAAAGCATCGGTTAATGAACTTTTCAGTAAGATTGCACAACTTACCAATTCCAGTCTAAAACCCACCTACCGTGAACGGCGTGCCGGGGACATCCGCGATTCACTTGCAGATATCTCCAAAGCAAAACAACTGATCGGATACAATCCTTCCATTCGCATTGACGAAGGCCTCCGCATCACCTTTGACTGGTTTATCAAATCGGTAAATAAATTCAACGGATAATGGGTTTTTTCCATTCGCTCTTTACCGGAAAATCCAAAGAACCGGATTTCCCTGCCCTTCCGGACTATTCGGGTTTGGTAACGGATATTCATTCGCATTTGATTCCGGGAATTGATGACGGAGTAAAAGATCTGGAAGAATCCCTGGCAATGATTCGTGGATTGTCCGAACTGGGGTTCAAAAAACTCATCACTACACCGCATATCATGAGTGATTTCTACAGAAACACTCCGGATATTATCCGTGAAGGGCTTGATCAGGTCCGTGAAGGAATTGCCAGGGAAGGTCTCCCTGTTTCCATCGATGCTGCAGCGGAATATTACCTGGATGAAGTATTGCTTAAAAAAATCCAAACCGAAAAGCTGCTAACAATCGGCGGAAAATACCTTTTATTCGAAATATCGTACGTGAATCCTCCGGACAATCTTTACAACGTTATTTTTGAAATGAACATCAAAGGATACAAACCAATCCTGGCCCATCCGGAACGGTATCCATTTTATTATCAAAAATTTGAAGAATATTATAAAATTAAAGAAGCGGGGGCTTTGTTTCAGCTGAATACAAATTCACTCGTCGGATATTATGGCGTTGGAGCAAAAAAAATTGCCGAACGAATGGTGGATGAGAAAATGATAGACTTCATCGGTAGCGACTTGCATGGAATCAGACACCTTGAAGCGCTCCAAAAATGTGTGAAGGAAAAATTTCTGGCAAAACTGGTAAATCAGGGCGTCTTAAACGGTGAAGTCAATGTTTTCTGAAAAAAAATCCGGCTTACAAACTTCAATTACACTTTTCACACTTCTCTTAAAAACTGTTCACCTCAACTGAATTCAGTGCTGCGATAAAATCATCGAAAAGGTAAGCACTGTCGTGAGGACCCGGAGCGGATTCCGGATGATATTGAACACTGAAGGCAACAGCGTTTTTCACCCGTATCCCTTCAATCGTTCCGTCATTCAGGTTCAGATGTGTAATTTCAACCTTATCTGACTTGTACACATCCTCGGCTTTGATGGCAAATCCATGATTTTGGGAAGTAATTTCGCATCGGCCCGTGATCATGTTTTTCACCGGGTGATTGATTCCCCTGTGCCCGTTAAACATTTTATAAGTGCCGATCCCGCATGCTTCAGCCAGCAATTGATGGCCGAGGCAAATACCAAAAACCGGCACATGATCTGCTAAAATATTTTTTATGGTATTCACTGCTCCGGACATCACAGCAGGATCGCCGGGGCCGTTGGACAATAAAATACCATCCGGATTCCATTTTTTAACTTCCGGATATTCTGTATTGGAAGGGAAAACCCGGAGGTAACAATCGCGCGTCAACAGGTGACGGAGTATGTTTTTTTTCACTCCATAATCCATGACTGCTACCTTGCGCTTCGCATTGGGGTTGCCGAGAAAATACGGTTTGGACGTGGATACCCGGGAAGATAATTCCAGACCTTCCATGGACGGCACCTTTTCCAGTAGTTTTTTCAGCTCACTGACTTCCGTTGTTTCCGATGATACGATACAATTCATCGCTCCTTTATTACGGATGTGCCTTACTACTGCCCGTGTATCAATGCCGTCGATTGCAACTTTATTGTATTGCTGAAAATAATCCTGAATGGATGAAGCAGCACTTTTTCTGGAATATGAAACATTGAATTCCCTGCATACCAGACCGGCAATTTTAATATCGTCACTTTCGATCTCTTCTGTGTGAATTCCATAATTCCCGATGTGTACATGTGTCGCAACGAGTATTTGTCCGAAGTAAGACGGATCAGTAAATATCTCCTGGTAACCGGTCATACCGGTATTGAAGCAGATCTCCCCGGAAGTAGTTCCGAAAACGCCTGCGGCTTTTCCATGGAAGACTGTTCCGTCTTCCAACAACAATATTGCGGGTTTTTTCTCTGCGTATTTCATCAATTCACTGAATCAAAGATAAGACATTCATTTTTTTTACTCTTCAGTGTTAAAAACTTTGTGGTTTTGAACAATTGAAAGCCAAAAAAAAAGGATAAAACAAACGTTTTATCCTTTTGATATGATCCCAAGGCTTCATTACTCTCCTTTTTCTGAATCGTCAGCCTTTTTCTTGCGACCGGCAGTCTTTTTAGGAGCCGCCTCGCCTTTTTCAGCTTTTGCTGAAGGCTTCTTTTCTGTTTTCGCTTTGGCTTTTGGTTCTGCGCCGGCCTCTTCGGTTTCAGTTGCTTTCTTACGGCTACCTCCACGGCGTGTTGTCTTCGCTGCTTTCTTTGCAACAGACTCTTTACCAGCAGATCCACCGCCCATGAGAGCATTGAAATCAACAAGTTCCATCATGCAGACCTCAGCATTATCACCCGGGCGATTGCCCATTTTAATGATGCGGGTATAGCCTCCCGGACGGTCGCTGACTCTTGGTCCGACTTCACGGAACAATTCGATGACAGCTTCCTTGTTTTGAAGGTAGCTGAAAACGGTACGACGGGAATGAGTGCTGTCGTCTTTTGAACGCGTGATGATCGGTTCCACATACTTCCGCAGTGCTTTCGCTTTTGCCAGCGTCGTATTGATCCGCTTGTGCAAAATCAGAGAAGAAGCCATATTGGAAAGAAGCGCCTGGCGATGGCTGTAGGTTCTTCCGAGGTGATTGATTTTCTTACCGTGTCTCATTTGATTAATTCTCTTGTACCCGTCCTTCTGGTCTGTTCACTTGCTTTAGAAATGGCCGGGATGGTTGTTGAATCCAGTCTTTATTATTTTTTATCAAGATATTTGGAAACATTCATTCCGAAGGTCAAATTCTTCGAACGAACAAGTTCTTCCAACTCAGTGAGTGACTTCTTACCGAAGTTACGGAATTTAAGAAGGTCAGCTTTGTTATAGGATACCAGGTCACCCAGCGTTTCTACATCTGCTGCTTTGAGGCAGTTCAGCGCACGGACCGAAAGATCCATATCCACAAGCTTCGTGCTCAGCAGTTGACGCATGTGTAGCGTGTTCTCATCGAGTTCTTCTGTCGGAGTTTTTTCCTTCGTCTCAAGCGTGATCTTCTCGTCAGAAAACAACATGAAATGGTGAATCAGGATTTCGGCTGCTTCTTTCAATGCTTCCTTCGGATGAATGGAACCATCGCTTGAAATTTCCATGATCAGTTTTTCATAGTCCGTCTTTTGTTCAACGCGATAATTTTCGACAGAATATTTTACGTTGCGGATCGGTGTGAAAATGGAATCAACCGGAATGGTACCAATCGGTGCGCTGTTTGATTTGTTCTCTTCAGAAGGAACATAACCGCGGCCTTTGTCGATGTGCAGGTCAATGGAAATTTTTACGGATGGTTCCATGTTGCAGATCACCAGGTCCGGATTCAACACCTGGAATGCTGTCGTAAATTTGCTGATGTCGCCGGCAGTGAATTGTGTTTTTCCGCTGACATTGATAGTCACTTTTTCGGAATCGGTTCCCTGAATCTGCTGCTTAAAACGAACCTGTTTAAGGTTCAGAACAATTTCAGTGACGTCTTCCGCAACACCTTTGATCGTGGAAAATTCGTGATCCACGCTTGCAATCTTGATTGAAGTAATCGCATGCCCTTCCAAAGATGAAAGCAATATTCTGCGAAGTGCATTCCCGATTGTGATTCCGTATCCAGGCTCAAGTGGTCGAAACTCGAAGACTCCATGCTTGTCGTCTGAGCTGATCATGATCACTTTGTCCGGACGCTGAAATGCTAGGATGGCCATTGTATCGTTTGTTGTTTAAGGGTTATCGTTTTATAGAGTGTGTTTAATCCAAGAGTACACCCGAATCTCTTCGCTGACGCAACTACGGATTACTTAGAGTACAATTCGACAATCAATTGCTCCTTGATGTTCTCCGGAATCTGATCCCGTGAAGGGAGATTCAGGATTTTTCCTGTGAGTGAAGATTTGTCCCACTCCAGCCAGGCGTGTTTATTCGAATGGCCGGTCAGTGCAGCCGTAATTACTTCCAGTGCTTTGGAACGTTCACGAACACCGATCACATCGCCTGCTTTGCAGGTGTAAGAGGAGATATTTACAACCTTGCCGTTTACTGTGATGTGCCTGTGGCCAACCAATTGACGGGCTGCCATGCGGGTCGGGGCAATTCCAAGACGATATACGAGGTTGTCAAGACGTGCCTCGATCAACTGCAACAGGTTTTCACCGGTGATGCCCGTACGACGGGAAGCGCGGTCGAAAATCTTTGCGAACTGACGCTCCAGAATACCGTACATGTACTTTACTTTTTGCTTTTCCTGAAGCTGGATTGAATATTCAGATTGCTTCGCACGTTTCTTCGTCTGGCCATGCTGTCCCGGAGGATATGTTTTACGTTCGAACGACTTGTCAGGTCCGAAAATAGGCTCACGGAATTTTCTTGCAATTTTTGTTGAAGGGCCAATATATCTTGCCATGGGTATTGTATTTCTTTATTTTGAATAGTATGAAATGCAGCCGGGATTAAACTCTGCGCTTTCCAGGAGGACGGCACCCGTTGTGTGGAATCGGAGTCAAATCAATGATTTCCGAAACTTCGATACCCGCCTGGTGAAGGGTACGGATTGCAGATTCGCGTCCTGCACCCGGTCCTTTCACGAACACCTTCACTTTGCGCAGGCCCATATCATGCGCCACTTTCGCACAATCGCCTGCGGCCAGCTGTGCCGCATAGGGAGTATTTTTCTTGGAGCCTTTAAAACCCATCTTTCCCGCTGAAGCCCAGGAAATCACTTGCCCGGCATCATTCGTGAGAGAGATGATGATATTATTAAAGGTCGCATTGATGAAGGCTTTACCCTGTGCGTCAACCTTAACCACTTTTTTCTTCGCGGCTTTAGTTCCTCCTTTACCAGAAGCTTGTTGTTGCGTTGCCATGATGATCAATTACATTTTGGTTGCCTTCTTCTTGTTGGCAACAGTTTTACGTTTTCCTTTTCGTGTACGAGTATTCGTCTTCGTACGTTGTCCGCGTACCGGAAGCCCGTTACGGTGACGCATGCCACGGTAACAATTGATGTCAACCAGTCGCTTGATGTTCAGTTGAACTTCTGAACGGAGAGATCCTTCGACGCGCAGTTCGTTGATGATGCTGCGGATTTTATTCAGCTGATCATCATTCCACTCTTCAACTTTGGTGTCGAAATCAACACCAGACTCCGTGAGAATGCGCGCAGCAGTCGACGGTCCGATTCCGAAGATGTAGGTCAGTCCGACGACGCCTCTTTTGTGTTTGGGTAGGTCTATACCTGCAATACGAGCCATTTATGATGCTTATTTATGCGTTAGCTTTTTAACAATGAATTCAGAATTAACCCTGGCGTTGCTTAAAACGAGGATTCTTTTTGTTGATGACATAAAGCCGTCCTTTTCTGCGAACGATTTTGCAGTCAACACTTCTTTTTTTAATAGCGGGTTTTACTTTCATAACCAGTGCCGGTTTTAGGTTCTAGCTTGACGTCTGCTTTTGACAATTCGCCAAACCCGTAACTTATTTATATCTGTATGTAATTCTTCCTT
>DAORHY010000144.1:0-8693 GCA_035438225.1 Bacteroidia bacterium | reverse complement strand
AAAATTTCTGGTCAGCTTCTTCAAAAGTAATGCTGCCTTTGTTGATTTCATTGCGCAGGCTGTCCAATAAATTAACGCTCTTGACCAGATCTGCATCGTTCGTTTTTGGCTGGAGAAGTATATGGCGGACATTAATCTGATCTGCCCGGCGTTCGATCAGCTGAAGAATATGAAAACCGAATTTGGTTTCGATAATCGGAGAAACTTCTCCGGGCTTCAGTCTGAACGCAGCCGCTTCGAACTCAGGAACCATGGATCCCCTTTCGAACAACCCCAGCTCACCTCCTTTTTTTGCTGATCCCTGGTCCTGGGAATACAAGGCCGCATACACAGCAAAATCCTCTCCGGCCAGTATCTTGGCACGGAACTCCTCGAGTTTTGCCCTCACTTCTTTCCTTTCAGCATCGCTAACCGGCGGATTGCGGACAATTTGTGCAATTTCCATTTCCGCATCGATATAGGGAAGGCTGTCGGACGGAATACTTTCAAAATATGCCCTTACGTCATTGGGTGTTGCTGTGACATCCTTTGTAATCTTAGACTGCATTGTCTGCACCAGCATCTGGTCGTGAATCATCTCGCGGAATTCCGTTTTCAACTGACGAATGCTGGAATGAAAATAGGCTTCAAGCTGCGCTTCTGAACCGATCTGCCGGATATAATAACGCATCCTCCGGTCCAATTCACCTTCCACCTGGGCCTCCGGAACAGTAACACTGTCAATGTCCGCCTGATTCAGCATTAACTTCTGCATCAGCAGCTGATCGAAAATAAGGCAGCGGGTATTTTCTCCTGTTTCCATTCCCTGTGCGGTGAACTGCACGTATTGTTTCTCGATATCCGAACGGAGAAGTATTTTATCCCCAACCACTGCCATGACCTGGTCGATGACCTGCTGTGCGGAAACCGGAAGATTCCCGATCGTAAACAAGAGAATGGTGGCTGAGAGCCGTGTGTATTTTTTGATTTTTTTCACCTGAAAATTTAAGTCTGATAATGCCGGACAAAGTTAATCTTTTATGTGTACAGGACACCTCCTAATATACTTCCACATCCCCGCTTTTCCGTGCATCTTCATATGCTTTTTGCTCCAATTGCTCTATCAATTTCAGTTTTCTCTGATTGATAATCAGGCTGCGGATATTATTCTTTTCAAAACTGAGCGGCGAGTTGCTGTTTTTAATCATAAATCCCTTGATACTCACAAGGTAGACGTGCATGGAATCTTCAATTTCAATATTCCTGTTGTTTTGTAAGAACTGCTCTTTGTCATAAGTTTTAATGGGAATCTCTTTCAGCAAGTCATCAAACAACAACCAGGTCTGATCATCCAGGAAATAGTTAACGGCATACTGGTGACAATATTCTGTTAAAGCATCCCGGTCTTTTACCGAATTACTCCGGTACCAATTCCGTACCTTGTCCATCTTCGGGGATTTTTTGTTCAGCTTCAGGTAGATTACTTTGATGATATTATCCTTCAGCTCGAAATTATTCTGGTTGGTCTTGTAATACTCTTCAATCTCCTTGTCTGAAACAACCGTATCCAGTTTCTGGGCGATCAATTCCGTTTCGTAAGCATAGGTGATCAGCGTTTTCCGGTAATCTTCGAGTTTTTTTTCTACGTTTTTTTTCTCCTCATCCAGATTATCCTCTGCTTTCTGGAGTACGGCCTGCTGACGGATCCAGTTTTCGACAAATGACTTTGTGATATTGATACTGTCCTGCCTGGAAGCCCCTTTTGGAACAACACCTGCGAGATCATCCGGATACAGGTAATTCCCAAATACACGGGCTACAGCATCCTTTCCCGTGTCTTCCTTGCTTTTCCGGAAGAAGCTGCAGGAAGAAGACACAAGCAAAATAAATATCAGCAGTTTATTGGAAAGCACGGTTTTAAAGAAAAGAAAATTGCATTGGGTAGGAATGCCCTCAACTGTTCAGGGCCATTGTTTTATTCTGCAGTATACTTAAATAAATCGACAATCACCAAACCGAAATCAACCTTCGCATTGGCAAACAATC
This sequence comes from Bacteroidia bacterium, assembly GCA_035438225.1. Lineage (GTDB taxonomy): Bacteria > Bacteroidota > Bacteroidia > AKYH767-A > 2013-40CM-41-45 > JADKJP01. The sequence goes on along the minus strand of DAORHY010000144.1, from coordinate 6,668 downwards.
TATAAACAGAATGGCGCTCACTTTTTCAAGGAACGCCATACCGTGATATTCATTTTGATTGATTATTTGTTCGCAATAGTATCCACTACATCCTGTGAGATTTTCACGGGGTACTTTGCGCGCAATGTTTCAATCCATTCTTTTTCCAGAGCATTTTGATAATCTGCAGTGACAAGGCCTTTGGATTCATCCAGAGTTTTTGGCTGTGCAGGAAGCACCTGCTTCACATCAACAAAGACAACCTGGTTGTCTTTCTGAATATCTTTTGTGAGTCCCGCTTTCCATTCAATTTTATCAATCACATCGTTTTCTCCCCTCAGGAACTTTGCAGATTTAATCTGAAGATTCAGTTGAGAGCTTTTGTTGATTTTAGCGAGCAGGGTATCCACATCGTCAATCTTTTTCATTTGTTTTCTCACTTCTTTTGCGATGTCTGCACTGGCACAGGTATAAACAGTGGCTTCCAGGCGATCGGCCCACATGTAATTGTTTTTATTCTTCGTATAAAACTCCTTCAGTCCTGCAGTATCCTTTACCGCTTTCGACCAGACCTTTTTGTCTGTCAGTTCGAAAAGCAGGATACCATCGCGGTACTCGCCCATCAGATTGCGGAAATCCGGGTACAGGGAATCGAGTTTTGTTTCTTCGTACGCCAGGCAGTTTTCATTCACCCAATCGGTATACATGTTCGAAGCAAGAATTTTTGGATCTTGCCCCGTACCGCGCTTGCTTTGGTGATCCGCTACATACGTTGCAAAGTCTTTCTGTGAATACAAGTTCCTGCCGAGTGAAAATAAATTTCCTTTCAGTGAAGCAGCATGATCAGCAGACCATTTTCCGGAAGACAATGTCGTGTCAATGGTTTTCATGAATTCGTCTTTTGACTTCGGCATTTCTGCAAAACCGTATTTTGTTTTGATACGGGTAATCATGGACGACTTGCTGAGCTCAGAACGCGAATCTTTTTGCACCTTTTGCTTGAGTTCTCCCTGTAGTTCTTCGTAGGTTCCCAGTTGTTTTTTCTCCATCAGTTTAATGATGTGCCAGCCGTATGAAGTCCGGACCGGTTCCGAATAATCGCCAACAGCTTTCAATGCGAAAGCGGCCTTTTCAAATTCCGGTACCATTCTTCCGGTACCAAACATCGGTAGCAATCCGCCGTTTTTGGCAGAAGTCTGATCATCCGAAAACTGACGGGCAAGATCTTCGAACTTCTCGCCTGCTTTCAGCTTGCCATAAATTTCATTGACCTTTTGAACTGCTTTTGTAGAATCTTCCTCTTTGGCATTTGCCTGTACTTTCACCATAATGTGTGAAACTTTCACTTCGCCCTGAGCAGGACGGGAATCGGTAACTTTAATGATGTGGTAACCGAAACGGGTACGTACGGGAGCAGAGAGTTCGCCAGACTTCGTTGAATAAGCTGCCGATTCAAAAGGATACACCATTTGAAGGGCACTGAAATAACCCAAATCCCCGCCATTGTCTTTCGCAGAAGGATCGTCGGAATATTTTTTGGCGGTTGCTGCAAAGTCGGCGCCTTTGCTGAGTTCACCGCGAACTTTCAGGGCTTTATTATATGCTTCGATGGTATCTTTCGGCAATGCATTCTGATCGCATTTAATCAGGATATGGCTCGCACGCAAATCCGTCTTCATCCGGGTATAAGCTTCTTTTAATAGATTCTCGCTGACTTCCTTGTCAACCAGGTAAGGCTGGGCAAGTTGTTTGCGGTATCCGCCAAGTTCATCCACGAATGACTTTGCTGTATCCATTCCCAGCTCGAGCGCTTCACGGACTTTCAGTTTGTAATTAATATACAACTGCAGATATTCATTGACCGCTTTCTGATCAAAAGTAGTTTCTTTCGTATTGTTCTTTTTGAACACACGCTCGAACTCACTTTTCGGGATATCCTCACCGGCGATATTGAGAATTACAGGATCTTTTTTATCCTGCGCAATTCCAGCTACAGACATACTAAAAAATAAGAACGCAGAGAGAAAGAGATTTTTATTCATATGGGATTAAGGTATTTGGGAGCGCAAATTTAGCAATCAATCGTTTCTATCAAAACATGGCAAAATTGAATGAATAAGGCGACTTTTTGATGAAGTATCAATGAAATCGCGAAAATTCCGAATTGTGGATTATTTTTTTGAATTTTAACAAAATGGTTAAAAACAGTGAAGTGAAAATTCATTTCTATCCGAAGAAAGGAACCCGGTATGAGGAGTCAAATAGCTGACAATCTCCGCAAACCATTCAAGTGCTCCTTAACCCTGGTTTACCGATGGTAATTCGGAGCTTCTTTGGTAATGGCGACATCATGGGGATGACTCTCCTGTACACCTGCAGCCGTGATGCGGATGAATTTAGCTTGCTGAAGTTCATCGATATTTTTTGCTCCGCAATAGCCCATGCTTGCTCTTAAACCTCCAACCAGCTGATACAATTCCTCGCCAACCTGTCCTTTGTATGGAACACGTCCGACGATTCCTTCCGGAACGAGCTTCTTCACATCATCAGTCTGAGCCTGAAAATACCTGTCCTTTGATCCTTCACGCATCGCTTCAATTGAGCCCATGCCACGGTAGCCTTTAAATTTTCTTCCTTCATAGATGATCGTTTCACCCGGACTTTCTTCGGTACCTGCCAGGAGAGAACCCAGCATGACAGTGTCGGCGCCGGCTGCAATTGCTTTTGCAATATCCCCGCTGAAACGTATTCCTCCATCGGCAATCACACAGACATCCGTATCTTTTAATGCTTCAGCAACCTGGTAAATTGCTGTGAACTGAGGTACACCGATACCGGCGATCACCCGTGTGGTGCAAATAGAACCCGGACCAATCCCGACTTTTACTGCATCTGCACCGGCTTTGGCGAGGTAACGGGCAGCATCTGCGGTTGCAATGTTGCCGACAATCACCTGCAGTTTCGGAAAAGCCTTTTTTATTTTCTTCAACGTTTCCACTACTCCTTTTGAATGTCCGTGTGCAGTGTCAATCGTGATGATATCCACTCCGGCTTCAACGAGGGCTCTTGCACGGTCAACTGCATCTTTGGTGACTCCGATTGCTGCCCCGACGCGGAGACGGCCAAATTCATCCTTGCAGGCATTCGGGCGGGATTTTACTTTGAGAATATCTTTGTAGGTGATGAGACCAATCAGTTTGCCTTTCTTATCGATTACCGGAAGTTTTTCAATTTTATATTGCTGGAGAATTGCTTCTGCTTCCTTCAGGTCCTTCACACCGGTGGTTGTGACCAGGTTATCTTTCGTCATGATTTTAGCCACCGGTAAACTGAGATCCTTCACAAAACGAAGGTCCCTGTTGGTACAGATTCCAACGAGAATGTTGCCTTTATCTACAACGGGAATTCCGCCGATTTTGTATTCCTTCATCAGTTCCAGCGCTTCTCTCACCAACGCATCGGCATGAAGTGTGACCGGGTTGCTGATCATTCCGCTTTCGCTGCGTTTCACCTTTTTCACCTCCGCAGCCTGTTGGTCGATGGTCATGTTCTTGTGCAGCATACCAATTCCACCTTCCTGCGCGATGGCAATGGCCATGTCAGATTCGGTGACGGTATCCATTGCGGCAGACAGGATGGGAATGTTGAGACGGATTTTTTTCGTCAGGGAGGAACTGACATTCGTTTCGTTCGGAAGAACTTCCGAATACGCAGGTACAATCAGTACATCGTCGTAAGTAAGGGCATCACCGAGAAACCGTCCTTGGGCAACTTTCATAGCAGATATAGGGATAAAAAAAAGTTGCACGCAAAGGTAGAAAAATAGTTGGATGAACGGGCCGCAGATTCCCGACGGAAACTATTTTTCTATTGAATTTATTGAAAAGGACCAGTGAGGTTGAGTACCGGCCAGCGCAAAATCAGAATTGCACCCCAAAAGTAAATTCATGTTGATTCTGAACCAAATACAGAGTACTCCCGGGAACCTAACGGATTAATGTCACCGCTCCCACTTTCTTTATTTCAGAACCGTCAACGCGTTTGGCTTTGATCATGTATATGTAAATTCCCTCCGGTGCCTGGGTCTGATGTGTGGAGCCGTCCCAGCGTGCAGTTGGATTCCGGGTTGAATAAATATTTTCCCCCCAGCGGTTGAAGATATCGAAGGAATAATCTTCCGTATCTACAAAGCCATTGTATGGTCCAAAAGTTTCATTCAGATTTCCGCCAGGATGAAACGCATTGGGAATGAAAATAACAGGTTCCTGACGGACACAGATTTCATTGGACATACTTGAATCCAGGAAAAAATAGGGATTGCCCTGAGCCTCGACCGCCTGAACAGTATAACAAAATTCTCCGTCACTGTAAAAATCATCAATTACTGTATCGGTAAGCACAAGTACGCTTCCATTTGAAATGGTTGCCAGCGGCACAGGATCCCGGAAACCATTCACCGTACGGTAGACATTGTAGTAATCAACACCTGTCGGCCATTGGCTGAAATCGTCCCATGCCAGTGAATTCGTATAATCCGAATTGGAAACTCCGGTAAGCAGAATGGATTTACTGATTTGCGAATCATACACTTTCAATCCACAGGAATCGATCGCAGAAATTTTATAATAATACGGTTGTTCAGCGGTGTTCACATTATAGTCAGACATTGAAATATAGGGCGAGCCATCAGCCACAAGGGAAGCAATGGAGACAAACGGCCCGGCAGCACTGCCGGATCGGAGTAATTCATATCCGGTGACTGCGGCAGCGGCATCCACATAAGCATCCACCTTTATCGAATTCGGTCCGGTTACAGAAACTTTGCGTATGTAAGAAAATGTCGGAGGGGGTGGAAAATTGGGGACAAGACAGACTTTGTTGGATGTGGATGAACGTGAGCCGGCGGAATCGATGGCACGAATGCGGTAACAAAAGTTCGATCCAGAAATAAGGCCGGTGTCCTGAAAACTTGTTGTCGAAGATGTTCCTGCCAGCATTTCGGTGCCGCCATTTACACTGACCCAGATTTCATAAGTGGGCTGTTGGTTCCAGAAACTGTACGGTGACCACGATAAATTGATGGAACGGGCGCACAACTCAAAATTTGCCTGTAAAAATATTGTCGAATGTACGGGTGACTGCGCACTCTGGTTGGCGCAACTGTCAATTGTGATGAGTGTAAGTGTCTGAAATTCTATGGTTGCAGGAAGCGTACTGCTGAATGAAGTAGAATTAATCCCCGTAACTGTAGCGAGTGGCTGAAATGCTCCGTTGAGATCCCGGTACTGCACCTGGTAAAAAACAATGTCTGCAGGTGTTCCTGTCAGCCAGGCAACCAGGACATTTCCGTTTGCGTCCACACTCACCGAATCAATGGAAGGAATATCCGGCGGGGTCCTGTCTTCGAAGATATCACCATCGGTATTCGAAACGGATTTACATCCGCTTGAATCCATGAGTTCAATTTTATATTTCACCGTATCGTGACAAATTGAAATTTCATCGGTGAACGTCATGGGGTTGGTTGCCGTGTATGCATCGACCGAATCAATCAGTGTATAAAATCCGGCAGGATATTCCCTGTAAATTTTGTAATACGGATTACTTGTTGCCAGTGGTGGAACATGAATCGGATTCCAGGTCAGGTTGGCAAAACCACCGGAAGGAGTAACATTCAGGTAAATTGCCTGTACCGTGTCTGTATAGAGATCCGGATCACCGTTATTGCTTTTGAATACAACGTAATAATAAGCAAGGTTTGTTGTGGCAGCTGCAGTCGGATCTGTAGACTGTGTATTATTGAAAATGAAAATACTGTCGGTCAGTGAAAATGGCCCGGAAGAGACCGTAGAATGGTAAACATAATATTTCTGGAAAAAGGCCCCCTGAAGTCCATTTTTATCCCAATTCACAGTCACTGCACCAACGCCATCAACGGATATACAATGGATATTGAACGCAAGCGAATCGATTCCCCTGGAACTGAGCAGAATGGTTAAAAATACAATCAGCGGGAAATTTCGCATCGGGTTGAAATTGCGCCTAAATTTAAGCTTTCCCTCCGAGCGGGGCAATTATTTCCTGCCAACGACCAATTCGTAAAATGCACCGGAATCAAGGTATTTATTTGCCAATGCCTTGATTTCATCCGGTTGAATCGTCCTTACTTTCTCAAGGTATTTCTGGTAATAATCATAACCGAGCCCATGCAAATGAAGGGACCTGAAACGATCCGCCAGGTGAAATGCATTTTCGATGCCTTTAAGAAAAGTACCACGCATATAATTCCGGACCATCGCTAATTCTTCTTCTTCAACAAGTTCAGTCTTGAGCAAATCAATCTCCTTGTAAATTTCAGTTAATGCCGGAACAGTCACATCCGCACCCACTTCAGTAGAGATAAAGAAATACCCCTCCTGCTTCATCGATACAAGTGCTGATCCGATGCCGTAGGTATACCCTTTATCTTCCCGTATATTTGACATTAAACGTGATCCGAAATATCCTCCAAGAACAGTATTGAGGACGGCCATACCGGGATAATCCGGATGGTTACGGTTGAACAATCTTCTGCCGATCCGTATCGCACTTTGAACAGCTCCTTCTTTTTCGATGAATTGTTTTTGACCGCCCGTATAACTCAACTCAGGAGCCGGGGCATTAGCTTCCGCTCCTCCGGACCAGTTTTT
>DAORHY010000143.1:0-8703 GCA_035438225.1 Bacteroidia bacterium | reverse complement strand
AATGTAGGGGTCAGTTTAGTCCGAAAAGGTGGGGTCAGTTTGAGCGGAATTTCCAAGATCTGCATGGTTGGCTTTTCTGCATATTTCTTTCTCAAATATGTGGAAATTTGCTGTGGCGACCAATGTTTTTTTAGATATCGGTATACTACATTGAAGAGCTGAGCATTTTCATCCAAACGTCGCCGGAAGTGATGATTCCTGGATTGATAGTCTGCCTGTAATTGGGCTTTCTCGGCAGAATAGCTATATGGATACCGTGTAATTTCACGACTAATCGTGCTTTTCGAACGACCAAGTTTGTCCGCAATACGCATAAGAGTCCAACAAAGGTTAAAGTAAGTCTCGATCTTGACTCGTTCTTCAAAAGTTAATCGATTATAATTTCTCATTTCGCAACATAATATTATTTTTATGTTGCATTAGAACATTGAATCTACCAAACATTATTTCTTTTTAATCGAACAATAATTTCCAGACAAACAGAAATCAAAGTTTAGATTTTCATGAAGTACAAATTCTCTGACATTTGACCAAATTATGAATTTTGAATTCAAGAGAATTGATCCTTGTTTTGGTGAAATTAGCTGAATTATTAAAAGATTCAAAATTTAGTTCAAAATCGACATTCAGAAATAATATTCTCCTTAATGCACAGGTAATTATTATTATCTTTAAATTAGGCTTAAATTCTAGTTCATTATTTATCGTGATAATTTTTTGGGACTGATTTCTTCGTACTTTAATTATTTATTTTTCATTATTCTCAAAAATGCAATGCACTATGAAAAATTCTTTCGCTCTATTACTTATTTTAATTTGCATTAACATTTCGACGAATGCTCAGTATCCTTGTTCAGGAAAACTACCACCAAGCATTCGTGGGCCACTCACGTTTGATTGTGGGTCTGTAAATGGAATTCCATTTTCTTACCACATTCCAGCGAATTATTACGACCCATCCGCAACATTTTCATGGAGCCTCACTGATCCAACCTGTGGACAGATTTTATCAAATCCGCTTCCAACAATAAATTCAGTTCAAGTAAAATGGACTAATCCGAATGGCAATCCTGGGTTGATTTATACAAATGGTGATTGTTCGGATACAATTTATATGCAATGTCAATGTGAAAGTCCGCCGGCAGGATACACAATTATTACACCTGATCTTGATGATTTGAATAGCACCAATCTGAATCAACTGCTTATTGATTTTAATGCCACAATTGGCCCAAACAATACTATATTCGTTTCCGGTGGAGACTTCTTCATCCAAGGTCAATTGGATATGGAAAATTATAATTTGGTATTTAATAACTGCAGGTTGAAAATGGGTTCTGGCGCGGTACTATACGGCAGGAATTATGTGTTTACCAATTGCTTTATAGAGGAAGGATGTGGTTCCATGTGGCAAGGGGTTAAAGTTCCTGATCATTTTGGTGTTCAAATGGAAGGAGGATGGCTCGCAGATGCGGAATATGGTATTGAAATATACAGGAGTGAGATGCTTTTATATCTGGCTGCAACAGAATTCAAGAGAAATTTCATTTCCATTTATAGCCCACCAACAACTTATTCCAGAGAAAATTCATTTTCATATTATGTAAATCCAAGTAGCCCTCAGGGAAGTTCTTCAATAAAAAATGTGTTATTTAATGGCACTGACGATATTTTAGCTAATCCTTATCATGGTCAAAGTGGAATTCCAGAAGACAATAAACCCTTTGCAGGCATGTACTTTAATAATTTGCGTTTACCACAAAGTCCAAATATACCTCCGGATAGTTTAACAATTCCATTTAATACTGACCCTGGAACTGTCACTTTATTCAATGGGTTGAATTATGGAATTTTTGCATCAAATAGCCACATCGTTGTTAGAAATGCAAATTTTATTGATTGTCGGCCGGTAAATGGTTATACCGGTTCTAATTATAATGGTACAGGGATCTTTGCCAGAAATTCCGATTACACCAGAAGGCTCAGTGTAGGTGGTATTGATGATCCTTCTTTTCTTAGAAAAAATATCTTCTCCGGATGCAAATGGGGCATTTGTTTTCAAAACGTAAATACTACCATTTCATACAATGATTTTGACAACTCTGCGTATTTAAGTTCTTCTCCTAATGAGTTTGAAAATGACATCGAAGGCCAGTCTTCGAATAACCCGGTTGATATTCACCACAATAATTTTACATTTTACAACGGTGGAATAGAAATTACCAATTCGAAAACCATGAATCTGAACATTAGTAATAATGTTTTCTTTGGCAGAAATCTTTCAAACCCTGCAGATCCATATTTAACATATTCTAATTTCTTCTCTTCCGGAATTAAATTATTTCCGGGACATCTTTCCCCTACCACAATGTATGCGACTATTCATCACAATACATTTTCGGATAGTCGGATTGGAATTTATATTAACGGCATCAGTGGTTCTCCGGGTGTTGAAGACTTTTCAATCTCTGACAATGAGTTTTCCTGTTCGCAATCCAACCTTGAATTATTCACAGAACCTCATGAGCATTTCGGTATATGGTTGGACAACTGCAGATGGCTGCTCGCAGGACTAAATTATTTCGACCATACTGATGATCCCTATGTTACAGGAATGGATATCCAACAAAAGCTAAGGGCTTTCAATGTGAAATCTTGTAAAGAAGTTGTGCTGCTTGGGAATAAAATGATTAAACAGGGAACTGGAATTCGTACCGTGAGCAATTGCAACGGAACCGACCTGCTTTGTAATGTGATGGATCACTGCCAGACAGGAGTATATTGCGACCTTGCCCAAATGACCGCTCAGGGATCTCCAACTTTATCCTGGGATAACCAGTGGATTCAGCCGAATCCGGTAACGGAATACAGGATAGAAGGAATCGCAAGTGGGTTCGGAATTCCATGGTATTTCCAAGGAGTTGGTTGTGGAAATACTTTAGGTTCTACTTGTTCAAATAATTTTAGCCCTGAACCATTCAATAATGCAATAGTGTTTTCATTTCCTGGTAGTCCATCAGGAGATTGTGGAAAGTGGCTTGATGAATTTCGAAACAAAGATGTTAACAAACTTGCAAGAATTGTCGGAGACAGCATCAACTATTCAACTTATGTTGATCAAAGTCGTTACCTGGATAAATTATTTGCTTACAATGTTCTGAAAGAGAATGATTCCTTAAAAAACTCCAATCCAGATTTTATTAATTTTTTTCTCACTGAAGCGATGGGAAATATTGGAAAGTTTGACGAAATCTATACTGATATTTCTAACGAAGATTTGTCAGTGGCTTTATCTAAAAATGGACTAATTATATCCCAGAACCTGGTAGAAAGCAATTACAAGTTCCTGTTAAACCTTATTCTTCAAAGAGAATTAAACGGTTATGAGTTTTCCTCCACCGATATGCTCAACATAGAGGATGTTGCAAATCAAACGGCCTGGGAGGGAGGGGAAGCAGTATTTATTGCACGAGCGATGTTGAAACTGGAAGTAGATGATCAGGAGCATCATCTTCGAATAGGAAGGCCCCATGGTCAAATCATAAATAATCAAATTGATTTCAATATTTTCCCAAATCCAAGTATGGGAAATATAACAGTATCCGGCATTTTTTGTGCTGACGATTGCCTCGAAGTCATAGATCTTTCCGGTCGTATCTTGCAGCAGGTAAAACCAATAGAAGGAATAGCCCATTTCAACTTACCGAAAGGTAGTTACTTTGTAAAATGGATAGGCCTCAGTGGTTCCATTTCCGTAAAAAAGTTGGTGATACTGTAATTTTTATTCCATTATCCCCATGAAAAAATTGAATTTTTACCTATTCATGCTATTGTCATTGAGCTTTACCTCTAAAGCTCAGCGACAGAGTATGATTTGGTGCTTCGGAGATTCAGCTTTGATCGATTTTAATTCAGGTACACCACAATGCGGAACCTCTGCACTCAAAGCGTACGGAAGTTGCTGTGGCATTTCTGATCAAAATGGCCAACTTCTCTTTTATTGTGGTACTCCTGAATTTCCGGTTGGTAGCGCACTGCATGGAAATGGAGTCATTTACAATCGGCAACACCAGATTATGGACAGTGGAGAATACATTGAAAGTGAAAGATGGTATCATGAAATGATAATAATTCCTGATCCGGCAGATAGTTTAAATTACTATTTATTTCATCAAAGTAATACAGTTCAAGGAAGACAAGGATTGTACTACAGTATTATTAATTTACATTACAATGGAGGACTTGGCAGTGTAACAAACAAAAACATACAAATTGTAAGTTCTTACATGACAGATTGTATCTCAGCAATAAAACATGCAAATGGTCGCGATTGGTGGCTGATTACCCGTAGAAATCCATGGTTCGGTTCTGGTATTTTTGATAACCGCTTTTATTTTAATCTAATAACGCCTTTTGGAATACAGGATTATGGCTTCCAAATTATTGGAAATATCAATCAATCTAATTTGGGTGAAATAAAATTCAATCTAACTGGTAATCGGATGGTTTATATCAATATTTACGGCCAGGTAGAGTTATATGATTTTGATCGCTGCACAGGTTTGTTGAGTAATCCCCATACCATTGAACAGTTAACAACAAGCGCTCCTGAAGCATACTGGGGTGTGGAGTTTTCACAGGAAGATCAACGTTTGTATGTGGTGGTGAATACCCCACAAGACAATTGGACTTTGCGACAGTACGACCTCACAGCTGCAAACATTACGCAAAGTAAAGTGGACATCTACACACAGGTTACTACACCGTATGCTTGCGGTGGAGGTGCTCTCAAACTTGCGCCTGACGGTAAAATCTACTGGGCGTTCAATATGCCTTGCGTCTTTCCATATATAGATACATCTTACTCTTCAATAAACAAGTATCTCAGTGTGATCGAAAACCCTATCGGCTTAGGTGCATCTTGTGATTTCAGGCCATTCAGTTTTTACCTTGGTGGAAAAAGAACTTACATGGGTTTGCCAAATAATCCCGATTACAACTTGCCTGCTGTAAGCGGGTCGGTTTGCGACAGCCTCAATCCGGTGAATGGGGTTCACCTTGTTCCAACTTCGCAGAATATATTTGAAATTTATCCTAATCCTTCTTACGGAGCTATTCATATTTCAGGAGCATTTGATGATGGTGATGTCATTGAAATACTGGATTTGAGTGGACGAATGATTTTCAAAGAGAAGATGAACGGATCATCAATAGAAACCACTCTTGCAGCGGGAAGTTACCTGGTAAAAATGGCGAAGTCCGAGGGAAATATTCAGGTGAAAAAATTAATTGTACTTTAAGAGCACCTCTAATAACCTCTTCCGGGTGCTGTTAATTAGGTCATAGTTTCTATCGATAGCTTTCAATGCTTGATCTTTTTTGCAATAATCGTCATTCGTCTTCTGATATTTAGATGAAGGTTCATCCTTCCTCACGCCTCGTCTTGCAAAAAAATATCAAAGCACATCACCCAGAATAGCTTATTAGATTGCCCTTAAGTTTGTATGAAATAAATCAGGACCGAATTATCTCACCTGTAGAAATTGCTTTTACCGGCCGGTCATCACGGCCCATGGTTTCGAGTTTTTCGAGAGCGGTGACGGTAAGGCTGCAGAAACCGAATTCTTCGTCTACTTTTCCTTTGATGAGATAGGTACCGTGACCGCGGAAAGGAAACTGCTCCACTACTTTTGGAAAATGCGTGGTGTCGAAAAAACATCCATTCCGGTCGAGGAAAGTTCCGAACATCATTGTCTCGCGTTTGACGGTGCTGGTGTATTTGAGTGTAACAAGGTAACCGGCAATGGTAATTTCTTTGCCTACATATTTCGGAAGATCCGCGGCGAGAAGATCACTGGCAATGGGATCACGAAGTAACGTAAAAGGCGAACACAGGGGAAATCCGAGGATTTCGATTTCATCCATCGCGTCATCGAAGGCGCCGTGATGCAATTCGGGTAATTGAAAATCTTTCACACCCACATCAAAGAGCTCCGGTTTGGCTTCTGATTTTTTCTGCGCGCCAAGGAGAATGTGAATGTCCCAGAGCAATTGCTTCTTCGTGCGTCCGGTAAAACGAAAAGCACCGATGCGAATCAGGATGCGGAGCTGTTCCACGGCAATGCTTACACGTTTTGTAAAATCCTGCAGACTGCCAAAGGCACCGTTGCGTTCCCGGTCTTCGAGAATTTGTTCTACTACTTTTTTCTCCAGCTCCGCGAGGTGAATGAAACCAAGATAAATATCATCTCCCTGAATCGAAGTCACGTATTCACTCTTGTTGACACATGGCGCATGCACCACCGCGCCGGACATGCGGGCTTCGTGTACATAAAATTCGGTCCGGTAAAAGCCGCCGAAATTATTGATCACTCCCACCATGAACTCCTTCGGGTAATGCGCTTTGAGGTATAAACTCTGGTAGCTTTCTACCGCATAGGAAGCAGAATGTCCTTTGGAAAAAGAATAACCGGCGAAACTCTCGATCTGTCGCCACACCTCCGCGGTAATCGTCCCGGGATAACCCTTCTCTTTGCAACAGAGAAAAAATTTATCGTGGATCTTCGCGAATTCCTCGCGTGAACGAAACTTCCCCGACATTCCCCTGCGCAGCACATCGGCTTCGGAAAGCGAGAGTCCGGCGAAGTGATGCGCTACTTTGATCACGTCTTCCTGGTAGACCATGATGCCGTAGGTTTCTTCCATCAGCTCTTTCATGAGCGGATGGATATAGGTACGCCGCGCGGGATCGTGTGTGCGTAAAATGTATTCACGCATCATCCCCGATTTCGCCACACCCGGGCGAATAATGGAACTGGCCGCTACCAGTTGAATATAGGTGTCGACCCGCAGCTTCTTCAGCAACATCCGCATCGCGGGAGATTCAACGTAAAAACATCCCATGCATCGTCCGTTGCGGATGAGCTGTTTGATTGTTTCGTCTTGCTTGAACTCCGCGATGTTGTGAATGTCGATATCGATACCACGGTTACGTTTTACAATTTCGACGGTGTCTTTGATGTGGCCCAGTCCGCGCTGACTGAGAATATCATATTTATACAAACCAATATCCTCCGCTTCGAGCATACTAAACTGTGTGGTGGGATAACCTTTGGGCGGCATATTGGTAGCGGTGTACCAGGTGACCGGTTTCTCCGAGATGAGTACACCGCCGGCATGAATACTCAGGTGACTGGGAAAGTCGACGATGCGTGTCGAGTACAAACGAATGAGCTGCGTAATGCGATCGGGAGTATCGGGATGCCGGCGGCTTTCGGCGATGGCATCGATCTCCGCTTTTGGCAGGCCGAAAACTTTTCCCAGCTCGCGCACGATGGCATTGAACTGAAATGTAGAATACGTCGCGAGCAAAGCCACATGTTCACGGCCATGGCGACGAAAAATATAATCGGTGAGCTCATCACGGTCTTTCCAGGAAAAATCGAGATCGAAATCGGGAGGATTGGAACGAAAAGGATTGATGAAACGCTCGAAGTAGAGATCGAGATCAATCGGATCCACATCGGTGATGCGCAGGCAATACGCGACAATACTGTTCGCCCCGCTGCCGCGACCGACATAAAAATATCCTTTGTGTTGCGCGTAGCGGACGATATCCCAATTGATCAGGAAATACGGAGCGAAACCCAGCTCGTTGATCATCTGCAATTCCTTGTCGACACGCTGCCGTACTTCATCGCTCCCGTTTCCATAACGGTATTCGAGACCTTTGTAGGTTTCTCGTCGGAGAATTTCGCGGTCGAGCAGTTTACTCCCGGAGAATGTCCGCTTGTTTTTACTCTCGTGATAATCGAAAGCGATGCTGCAAGGCTCCAGTAATTCCTGTGTGTTGCGAATGATTTCCGGAAATTCAACATAACGCGCGCAAAGCTCCTGTTCCGTAATCATCACTTCTTCCGCTCCGGCCAACTCCTCCGCTCCGACTTTGCTCAGCAATGTATTGTTCGCCACAGCGCGTAACAAACGATGCGTATTAAAATCACCGGGCGTATTGAATGTCACCGGATGCAGAATAACCATTCGCTTTGTACGGTTTTTCCAGGCGGAAAAACGAATGCGGGAAAGTTCCTTTTGTTTTACTCCGATAAAAAAATGAAATGTGTTCTTCGCGAAATCCGGAAAGAGCGCGGGGGAATCGGTCCGGAACACACGATCGAAGGGAATGATCCAGTGTACATTCTGCAATACCGGAGGAAGATCCGGCATATCGGGAACTTCATTTGTTCCTCTCCGCAGACAATGTGTGAGGAATTCATTCAGTTCGTGAAAGCCATCGTTATTTTTCGCGACACCAATATATAATTGCCGCGCTCCGATTCTGAAATCAATACCAACCACCGGCTGCACTTCATATTTTGGGGCAAGACGAATAAAATCCAGAACACCGGAAGTATTGTTGATATCCGTGAGCACCAATTTCCGCACACCACAACGCTGCGCCGCCGCGAGCAGTTGCTCCACGCTCAGCGTTCCGTATTTGAAGCTGAAATAGGTGTGGGAGTTTAAAAGCATTAGGTTAGGGTTCGATGTTCGAAGTTCGAAGTTCGAGGTTGGTTCCGGGTTCCGAGTTTCGGGTTTCGGGTTTTGGATTAATAAACAGAGGGGAAATCTTTGAATCTAACGGTAGCACCAACAACCAACAACCAACAACCAACAACCAACAACCAACAACCAACAACCAAC
>DAORHY010000142.1:0-8886 GCA_035438225.1 Bacteroidia bacterium | reverse complement strand
GGACGAGGGACGAGGGACGAGGGACGAGGGACGAGGGACGAGGGACGAGGGACGAAAATAAGGCAAAAGGCAAAAAAAAATTAAAACTCAATTACCTAAGAACTAAATAACATAATAACTTAATAACCCAATAACTTAATAAAAAAAATGAAATCAATCGAAATTATCGGAACAAAGAGAGCAGCCCAGACAAAGCAGGAGACGAAGAAACTGCGGGCAGAGGGTATGGTTCCGTGTGTACTGTACGGTGGAAAAGAACAATACCACTTCAGCACACCGGCCATGAATTTAAAAGGCCTGGTGTACACACCGGACGTATTCGCTATTGATTTAAACATTGATGGCACACATCACAAAGCCATCATGAAAGAAATCCAGTTTCATGCTGTTACGGATGCCATTCAGCACATCGACTTCCTGGAAATGGGCGACGATAAAAAAGTAGTGATCTCTATTCCTGTAAAAATATCAGGAACAGCTCCCGGTGTTCGTGCGGGTGGTCAGTTGATACACAAGCTTCGCCGTCTGAAAATTTCTGCTTTGCCAAAACACCTTCCGGACAATGTTGAAGTTAAAATCAACACCCTCGAAATCGGAGACACGATTCGTGTACGGGACATGCAATTGCCAGGCGTTGAGTTTCTGGACAGTCCCTCGAACGTCATCACTGCCGTACGTACTACACGTGCTGTTGTTGCTGAAACTCCGGCCGCAGCTGCAACAACTGCCGTTGCTCCTGCAGCCGCTGCTGCTCCGGCAAAAGGCGCTGCTCCGGCGAAGGAAGAAAAGAAAAAGTAAATTCTTTTTTTTACGAAATCTAAAAACCTCTTTCTGTCTGGAAAGGGGTTTTTTTATGTGTGACGTACAGGTGACAGTGGGCGTAATCTGAAAAAATGGTACGTATATATGTATTTGCAGGAATAGGAAGGATGATTGAAGAGTTCCCGGTTGAATTTTTTTTCGTTCCAATAGTCCATCGTTTTCGCGTACAACTTTTTATTCAGGCACGACTGTTGATCATTCCATTACCAATCCGGAATCTAAAAAATATTATATTTGAATGTCTTTTTACCTTTAAAACTATGCCCATGAAAAAACATTTCTTCCACCTTATAACCCTGTTGCTCATCTCGCATTCGTCTTTTTCACAGAACGGGTTCACTGGAACCTTTAAGGGAGTGGTGAATGATGTGAATGCTGTCCTTGACATCTCAACAACGAATAACCTGCTGATTGGTGATTACCAGGAAGGAGAACAAAAACTCAGTTTGCAAGGTCAGGTACTCGACAATGAAGCCAGTGGTGAAATGCTCGATCCGGCAAGTGGTACACCATTGTCCACATTTTATTTTCTGCTGAACGGGAACTCCCTGAATGCCCGGTTTTCAGTATTGGGTTTGGTTGATGTGGATGCGGTATTTTCAAGAAGCTCAGGTAAAAATAATATACAGGCTCAAAGCAATCCAACGGAATCAAATCCTAATTCAGCAACTGCAGCACCTCCCGCAAAAGGCAATCTGGATCCGGCATTGTTCGGTACCTGGATGCATGAAACCATTACAAATTCCGGGAGTGGTTCAACCTATGCAGGAATGACATCTGTCCGGTATTATACCTACAATTCGGATGGAACATACCGGGAAGAAACTGCATCTGCCGGCGGCGGTGGCGACTGGTCCTTCTCTTCCGGTGGCAGGGAGTTGCAGGCTCAAGGCTGGTGGAAAATCCAGGACGGAAGAATCTATGTGAAATCTGAAAACGAATCCGAATTCTCCCCGATGCTCAAGCACTTCTTCCACGATGGAAACCTGGTGTTTAAAAAATCAGATGGCACGTATTTGATTTATCATAAATAGTGATGAGTGATGAGTGAAGGGTTTAGAATGTATAAAGTCAGGGGACGATAGCAAGAGACGAATAAAGATTTCTTTATACTTTATACTTTATACTTGTTACTTTCTACTTTTTTATACCACCACCCAAATCAACAGTCAACAATCCAAAATCAGTAATCAAAATCCTATCTTCGCCCAATGAGTAAATTCCTTATCGCAGGACTTGGAAACATTGGTGAAGAGTATGCATTTACCAGGCATAACATAGGTTTTGAAGTTGCGGATTCTCTGGCGGTGGCCTTGACGAAGGAAACCGGAGTTCCGGTTGCGAAATTATTTCGGACCGAAAGACTGGCGAGTATTTACGAGACGCGTTTCAAGGGAAAATCACTGGTCATCATTAAGCCGACAACCTACATGAACTTGAGCGGGAAGGCTGTAAATTATTGGTTGCAGTCAGAAAAAATTCCCGTGAGTAATCTGCTGGTGATTACTGACGACCTTGCATTGCCGTTTGGCACCCTGAGGATGAAAAAAAGAGGAAGCGATGGCGGTCACAACGGATTGAGCGACATTATCGAGACCCTCAACACAAATGAATTTGCCCGTCTGCGTTTTGGAATCGGGAGCGATTTTCCGAAAGGGAAGCAGGTTGATTACGTCCTTCAGCGTTGGAGCAAACAGGAAGAACATGCGCTGGGTGAACGCATCGAAAAAGCGGTGGAAATGGTGAAAAGCTTTGTCGCAACCGGTGTGGACCGGACCATGTCGGATTTTAACAATAAGTAAACATTGGATTTTGCTGCTAATTACCTGTAAGCCGCAGCATTAGCAGCACACACAAAGTTTGTTTTTGAGGTAAAATTGTTACCTTTGTGCTGTATTTTATTTTAATCCAAAATCGATGAAAAGAATCTTTACTATCCTGATTTTATCAGTATTTACAATTCCAACTTTTGCCCAGATCCTTGTGCAGACTGACTTCGCAACGTATAACGGTTTACCGGCAGGTGTTCCACCGGGTTGGTTTATTTACTGGAATGACACAGCTGCTTCTCACAAATCCTTCTATACCGGCCCTTCGACCTGCGGTATTGCTTGTCCGGCCTACAAATTCGGTTGGGATTCTATTTATGTGATCACTCCTGCATTCGCAAATGCAGACAGCGTTCGTTTTTACATGAAAGGCAATGGAACTTTCCAGGCCAACCGCTTCCAGGTATGGGGTGCGCCGGATACAACAAACTGGACACTCATTCAGGAAAATAACAATGTCTCTGCTACTGCATCGATTGTTACTTTACCATTGAACAGCAATTACACACACGTGAAATTCGCATACCTTAAAGATTCATTGGGCTACAACGTTGGTTTCGACGATGTCTATGTATTCGCCGGTTCCTTTAGCGGAATTTCGGAGCACGCGGTTCTGGATGCATCCATTTATCCCAATCCGACACAAGGCAAAATCAGCGTTGATATGGCGCACTTCAGTAAAAGCTTGACTGTGACCGTTTCCAATATCCTTGGGAAAGTCGTAAAACAAGTTGTACTGAACACAGTGGCCGCCAACTACGAAGTGGACCTCAATGATCTTGAAGATGGCGTGTACATGGTGAATGTGCGTAACGAATTCGGAGAGAAGACCCAAAGGGTGGTGCTCAAGAAATAATATTCTTTTTTCATGCAAACTTGCCTACCGGCAGGCAGGGTCGCAAAGGGCGCAAAGATTCAGTTCTTTGCGCCCTTTGCGTGAAACACTTAATCACTGTTCCAGTCTAACCAATACTGTTTTCCCGTCTGTTACCGCAGGAAAGGAAGTAAGCCCCTCCCCTGCCGGACTTTGAACTACTTTCCCTTCGAAATCAAAAATACTCCCGTGAGCCGGGCATACCAGTTGATCTCCGATCTTTTCCAGTTCCACTCCTTTATGTGTACAACGCATCAGCAGCGCTTTTACCTCCGTATCGTTTTTCCGGATGAGAATCAAAGGCTCCCTGAAATTGTATGTCCGAACTAACAAAGTCTTCTGTTCATTGAAAGCCCTGACAGGAACTGACATTACACCTTTACGAATTTTTCCTGAATAAATTCCTTTGGAAGGCTTACAGGCCATTTCCGACCCAACTATTCCTGAAGCCACTAGCGCAAGACAGGCCTGACAGGAGGTTTTTAGAAAATCGCGACGGTTCAGGGGCATGATTGAGATGCGATTATATACGATGAGCGTACTTCTTAAATTCAGTCAAAAAAAACGGGACCTTTTAAGTTCCCGTTTATAAAAATATTCCGTTTCATGCCTGCAGATTAATTCAGCTTCTTCAATGCTGATCTCAAATCCACTTTCTCATTCAGGATTTTTTCCACTTGTTCAACCGGAATTCGTTCCTGTTGCATGGTGTCGCGGTAACGAATGGTGACGGCATTGTCGACCAGTGTTTCGTGATCAACGGTGATGCAGAAGGGAGTTCCGATTGCATCCTGGCGGCGGTAACGTTTTCCGATATTGTCTTTCTCTTCGTAAAAACAGTTGTGATCATATTTAATACGCTCCATGATCTCACGGGCTTTTTCAGGCAACCCGTCTTTTTTTACGAGTGGCATCACTGCACATTTGATCGGAGCCAGGAAAGGCGGGATGCGAAGCACAACACGGTCGGATCCATCTTCCAGTTTTTCCTCCGCATAGCTTTGAGAAAGAATAGCCAGAAACATTCGATCCAGTCCGATGGAGGTTTCAACGACATAAGGAACATAGCTTTGGTTGAGTTCCGGATCAAAGTACTGGAGTTTTTTTCCGGAGAATTTTTCGTGATTCCCCAAATCAAAATCTGTCCGCGAATGGATCCCTTCCAGTTCTTTAAATCCAAAGGGGAATTCAAATTCGATATCACAGGCTGCGTTCGCGTAATGCGCCAATTTCAGGTGATCGTGAAAACGTTGTTTGCCTTCCGGAAATCCCAGTGAACGGTGCCATTTCATTCGTGTTTCTTTCCAGTAGTTGTACCATTCCATCTCCGTTCCCGGTTTGATGAAGAACTGCATTTCCATTTGTTCAAATTCCCGCATACGAAAAATAAACTGTCGGGCGACAATTTCATTACGGAATGCTTTACCGGTTTGCGCGATGCCGAATGGAATCTTCATTCGGCCGGTCTTCTGAACATTCAGGAAGTTAACGAATATTCCCTGCGCAGTTTCAGGACGTAAATAAATGGTAGATGCTTCTTCACTCACCGAACCAACCTGTGTTGAGAACATCAGGTTGAACTGACGAACTTCAGTCCAGTTACGGGTTCCGGAGATTGGGCAAACTATTTCAAGATCGATGATAATTTGTCTTACTTCTTCGAGATCGTTTGCTTCCAAAGCCGCTTTGAAACGCGTATTGATGGCGTCAATTTTTTGCTGATTCTCGAGTACTCTTACATTGGTGGCACGGAATTGCGCTTCATCGAAAGCATCTCCGAAACGGGTCCGGGCTTTTTCTACTTCCTTGAGAATTTTCGCGTCAATCTTTGCAACATGATCTTCGATCAGTACATCGGCACGATAACGTTTCTTGGAATCTTTGTTATCGACCAGCGGATCATTGAAGGCGTCGACGTGTCCGGATGCCTTCCAGGTAGTCGGATGCATAAAAATCGCGGCATCAATACCGACAATATTCTCATTCATCTGCACCATTGCCTTCCACCAGAACTCGCGGATATTCTTTTTGAGCTCAGCCCCATTCTGGCCGTAATCATAAACGGCGCTTAGTCCGTCGTAAATCTCACTGGATTGAAAAATAAACCCATACTCTTTCGCATGGGAAATGATGTTTTTAAATAAGTCTTCGCTGGTAGTGCTTGCCATGGGGGCGAAAATAGTAATTTCCATTTAAAGGGACGAGGGGCGAGGGGCGAGGGACGAGGGATGAGGGATGAGGGATGAGGGGCGAGGGACGAGGGACGAGGGGGGCGGGGGATGGGGAACGATTGGGGTTTTAGGTTCAAGCTTTGCTCAACTCATAACTCATAATTCATAATTCATTTTCGTCCCTCGTCCCCCGCCCCACGTCCCTTCTAATAATTCATTTTCGTCCCTCGTCCCCCGCCCCACGTCCCTTCTAATTACTTACTTTAGCACGCTCAAATCCATCATCATCCATGCTTGCAATTGGCAATACTTTAATATCAGAAGAATTATTTGAAAAGCACTTTGTTTGTGACCTGAATGCCTGTAAGGGAGCGTGTTGTGTGAAGGGTGATTATGGCGCTCCGCTTGAAGACGACGAGCTTGAGGAACTGGATAAAGTATATGAAATTGTCAAGCCCTACCTGCCGGCGACAGGAATTGCAGCGATTGAGAAGCAAGGCAAATATCTTTTGTATGACAAGAAAGAATGGGTAACACCCCTGGTGAAAGGAAAAGAATGCGCTTATACTGTATTTGAAGACGGTATTGCAAAGTGCGGAATTGAAAAAGCGTATTATGACGGAAAGATCAGCTGGAAGAAACCAATTTCCTGCCACCTCTATCCAATTCGTATCTCTAAGAATAAACGCACCGGCCTGGAAGCATTAAATTATGACCGTTGGATCATCTGCAAGGCAGCCTGCAAACTTGGAGACAGTCTGAAAGTACCGGTATTTAAATTTCTCAAGGAATCACTGACCCGTAAATACGGGAAGAAATGGTATAAGGACCTTGAGTTTGCGGCTGAACAATGGGAGGCCCGGAAGAAGTGATGGAGGAAAATTGGATGTTAATTTTTAACAGGAGATTAGTGACTGGTACGTTAACTATTGATCCCACGGGTTTTTGAATACCCTTTTTACAGGGACAATGATTTTTCGGATTTCAATTTTATTTTTTTTTTACAAGCTACTGTATTTCAGACTATTATATTATAATATTGACTGGTAGCCACTTATGTGTTTATGAACAAATTTATAAGGTTTTCAACCTGGATTTGGAGGTATATTGATTGTGAGGCGGACAAGAAAACGGCTATAATCGACGTTAGTTTCTTATCACTGTCGCCTTTGTAAATCATCATGGGTTGATTTTCAGTTCAAAAAAAATTTCATGTATGAAAATGCGCGTGCCGGATATTGTGCCACATCGATTATGCAAGTTCTAGTTTTAAACAAAATTTGTTCAAAACCTCTGCAGGCCTTGACTGGCGTGGCTTTCGGGGCACAATAGTGTTTTTTAAACAAAGTCCGGTGCATAATTGTCGAAAAAAAAAACAGTTCTCTATTGCACATCAATTAAGAAAAAAGAATTTTTGTTCAGCACTAAGGAAGAGTATCAACCTTAGAATTCAGCAAGCATTTAAGGAATTAGAGCATTGATTCTCTTCAATCCGGTCATTCACGTTGTGGCTTTTTGGAGAGACGGGGAATCGTCACCTCTAACCAAAACGAAATAATTTAAAATAAGTCCTTTTTAGCACGAAATGAAGAAAGAAATCCTTTTAGAAGAGAACAAAGACAGGTTTGTCCTGTTTCCGATCAAATACCCAAAGATTTGGGAAATGTATAAGAAAGCAGAGCAGAGCTTTTGGACAGCCGAAGAAATTGACCTGCATGCTGATCAAAAAGACTGGGACAGGCTGAACGATGGGGAAAGGCATTTTATCAAACACGTCCTTGCATTCTTTGCTGCCAGCGATGGTATTGTGAATGAAAACCTGGCGGTTAACTTCATGAAAGAAGTTCAGCTTCCGGAAGCCCGTTGTTTCTATGGCTTCCAGATTATGATGGAAAACATCCACAGTGAAATGTATTCGCTGTTGATCGATACCTATATAAAAGATACTGTTGAAAAGAGCCGCCTGCTTCAGGCGATCGATACCATTCCCTGTGTCACTAAAAAAGCGGAATGGGCACTGCGCTGGATCGGCAACGGTTCCTTTGCAGAACGGCTCATTGCCTTTGCTGCAGTGGAAGGTATTTTCTTCTCCGGTTCGTTTTGTTCCATCTTCTGGCTGAAAAAGCGCGGACTGATGCCCGGACTAAGCACCAGTAATGAATTTATTTCGCGTGATGAAGGCATGCATTGCGATTTCGCCTGTCTCCTCTATGATATGCTCGAAAATAAACTGACGAAAGAACACGTTACCAATATTATTACCGACGCGGTTGCCCTGGAGCACGAATTTGTTACCGATGCATTGCCGGTTTCCCTGATCGGCATGAATGCCAAAATGATGTGTCAGTACATTGAATTCGTCGCTGACCGTTTGCTTGTTTCCCTTGGTTGCAACAAAGTATACAACAGCACGAATCCTTTCGATTTCATGGAAATGATTTCACTGCAGGGAAAAACCAATTTCTTTGAAAAACGCGTGAGTGAATACAAGAAAGCTTCTGTGGGTACACAGAAAGAAGAAAATGTATTCAAATTAGACGAAGACTTTTGATCCCTTTGCGTTCTTTGCGTCTTTGCGCGAAATTGTTTCGCGCAAAGACGCAAAGAACGCAAAGACATTTTATTCCAATACTTTTCCGAAGAACAACCTAAACAAAACCACCCACCACACATGTTCGTAATGAAACGCGACGGCCGGAAGGAAGCCGTCAAATTTGACAAAGTAACTGCACGTATCCAGAAACTGGCGTATGGCTTATCAGAACACGTAGACACGTTTTCTGTGGCTCAGAAAGTCATCGAAGGAATCTATGACGGGGTAACAACAACTCAGCTGGACAACCTGGCTGCGGAAATTGCGGCTTCGATGACCGTTCGTCATCCCGACTACGCATTGCTTGCGGCACGTATCGCGGTAAGTAACCTGCACAAGAATACCAAGAAATCCTTCAGCGAAACCATGAAGGATCTTTATGAATATATCGACCCGCATACAGGAAAAAAAGCTCCGCTGCTAGCCGAGGACGTTTTCGATATCATCTGGAAGAACCGCGATCTGCTGGATTCCACGATTATTTACGACCGTGATTTCGGTTACGATTACTTTGGTTTCAAAACACTGGAGAAATCCTACCTCCTGAAACTTTATGGTAAAGTGGCGGAACGGCCGCAACACATGATCATGCGCGTG
>DAORHY010000141.1:0-8905 GCA_035438225.1 Bacteroidia bacterium | reverse complement strand
AATACCTGTGCTTTGGGAACAGGAGCGAATCTGGTAATCGGTTATGGAGGTGGTCCGGTATGTGTCACACTGCACGCAACCGGTTCCGGCGGCCACGGGCCCTACACCTATTCCTGGGATGCTCCGGCTGCTCTTCCTGCAGGCAGTTTTACAAACTCCAATACGGCTTCTCCTACCTTCTGTGCCGGTTTCCAAACCGTTCCCTGCGCATCCTACACCTTTGTGGTAACAGTGACAGACATTCACGGTTGTACTGAGACAAATGAAGTTGACGTCAGCGTGGTGAATCCGATGTGTACAACCGGCAAAAATTCTAAAGTGAATGTGTGCCATTACCCTCCGGGATTTCCATCCAATATGCAAACACTGTGCATCAGCCCAAATGCTGTTTTTACACATCTCTACGGAAGCGGACACCTGGATTGCCTTGGAGCATGCAACCAAACCTGTGTCTCTTACTCAGCAAGGATGCAAAGCCCGGTTGCCAATCTGCAAAAACAGGATGAACCCTATCAAATAACCGTTCAACCGAATCCGTTTAGTTCGAATACTGTAATCAAAATTTTGTCGAATACAAACACGGAAGCCCGGCTGGCAGTTGTTGATTTTTCAGGACGCGTGCTGACTACTTTGTTTGAAGGTTCTATGCAGGAAGGTGTTCCTATCTATGTCGACTTCGATGCAAGCAACCTTCAATCTGGATTTTATATCGCCAGATTGACAGGAATGAATGGCATCACAACACATTCCTCCATCCTCGTGGTAGTGAAGTAGAACTATTCAGAAGTATTGAGTGAAAAGGGTTGCATCGAAAGATGTAACCCTTTTTTATGGTGTTGTATTGGAAAAATTTAATGGAATCAACCTGAATAAACACAACCATACTACCGTGATTCTAAAAAGGGAACTGGCTCTCCCGGACAGCAACACGCAGGGTCCGGTACAAGAATGAGTTTGATTTTATTCACCAAGTTTTACACTCAATTAGCCAGAATTCGTACTGTTCTTAAAATTCAAATTTTGAAATTTTTTAAAAAAACGTGATTTGCACAATTGTTAAAATAACACGTACTGCTATCTGTAATTCTAATTACTGGTTTGCAGAAAGTTTAACCTTTATTAAATTAAAAACAATTTAATTTAACCGGGCTTCCGATTCATTTCTCTGCCAATTCACCTGGCATTCTTTAAAAGAGTTCTCAGCTAACATTCGTTTTTAATTTCATAATCTATGATTCTCCGGCACATCATTGAAATGTGTTCTGGTCTCACCTTATTGTAGTTGCCGGTATAAATTCCTGGACCGAATCGGTCTAGATAAATTACTAATGATTGATCCAATATGAAAAAGAACCTGTATCTGATAACAATCAAAATATTAACAATTTATTTGTTCGCATTCCCAGGTACTGTTTGCAAAGCACAAAATGCCATCGTAACTGAAAATGCTTTATCCGGAACACCATCCTCCCAATGGGATATCAGCGGCGCCGGAGACCTTTTCATCCAGGGTTTTGCAACAAACATTAGTGTTAACAAAAGCGACACAGTGCATTTTAAAATAAAAACAAATGCATCTGCTTACACAATTCAGATTTACAGAATCGGATATTATCAGGGCAATGGAGCCAGATTCATTGGTACTGCAGCCGTCACTGCGTCTCTTCCGCAAACTCAACCCGCTGACCTTTACGATGTGGCAACCGGTTTGACAGACTGCAGCAACTGGTCTGAATCTGGTCATTGGA
This sequence comes from Bacteroidia bacterium, assembly GCA_035438225.1. GTDB lineage: Bacteria > Bacteroidota > Bacteroidia > AKYH767-A > 2013-40CM-41-45 > JADKJP01. Next base: position 7,157 of record DAORHY010000141.1, on the reverse strand, counting down.
TTGTTCCGGCAAATTCAGTGTCGGGTGTTTATTTAGCGTTACTTACCCGGAGCGATAACAACGGAAAGAGCCATATTCTTTTTATTGTTCGGGATGATTCGGGATCATCGGATTTATTATTCAAAACATCCGATGCTACCTGGCAAGCCTACAATGGTTATGGCGGGAATTCTTTTTATGTTGACGGAAATGGCATACCGGGATATAATCATGCGACAAAGATCAGTTATAACCGGCCATTCCTCACCCGCAACGGGGGCGGCGGATCCGGCTCTTCCGAAGACTGGTTCTTCAATGCAGAGTACCCAATGATACGATGGCTTGAGAGAAACGGCTATGACGTGAGTTACACTACGGATGTTGACATGGCCAGGATGAGCGGATCCATTACACCTTCCAATCATAAAGTACTGCTGTCAGTAGGACACGATGAATACTGGTCTGAAGAAAACCGGGAACGGTTCGAAACGGCAAAGGAAAACGGTGTTCATCTTGCTTTTTTCAGCGGGAATGAAATCTATTGGAAAACACGATGGGAAAATGATTACCACACACTTGTTTGTTACAAAGAGGGAACACTGGGTGAAAATAATTGCGGCGGCAAATGTGACCCGGAAGCAGGTCAATGGACAGGACTTTGGCGCGACGGTTGCTCCTTCCCTGCCGCCAATGGCTGCAAGCCTGAAAACGCATTGTCTGGACAGATCAGCTGGGGTGACGGAACTGCCTCCATTGTAGTGCCGTCCGAATACAAGAGCCTTCGATTTTGGAGAAACACAACTATTGCGGGGCTCGCGAATGGCAACTCGGTTACACTGCCGAACGGAACCCTCGGCTATGAATACGACTGGGAACAGTATTTTTCAAGTTATCCTTCCGGACGTATCACCTTATCGAATACAAATATTTCAGGCCGCACACACAAACTTTCCCTCTACAGACACTCCAGCGGCGCATTGGTTTTCGGAGCAGGCACGGTCCAGTGGAGCTGGGGCCTCGACGGAACTCATGACCGCGGATCGTCAATTGTCAGTCAGGATATGCAGCAGGCAACAAAAAATTTATTTGCTGATATGGGTGTCCAGGCAGGAAGTCCTCAATCTTCTCCTGTGCTGACTGCCGCATTTGCTTCCTCTGATTTCCTTAGCCCTGTTTCTGTTATTACGAATCCGGCAAATGGAGACACCCTGCATGAAAATGTTTCTGTTGTGATCACGGGAACTGCGAGCGATGCCGGCGGCGGAGTTGTTGCCGGTGTTGAAGTATCCGTAGACAACGGACAAACCTGGAATCTTGCGGACGGTAAAAACAACTGGTCGTATTCCTGGATACCGGATACCAGCGGCCCGGCAACCATCTTTGTGCGAAGTTTTGATGACAGTGGCAACCAGGAAGAAAGCGGACCGGCGCCGGCGTCGAATGCAATCAATGTGAATGCGATCAGAGGTCCGGCCGCTCTGTGTCCCTGTACTCTTTTCTCATCTTCTGCTGTGCCTGCACAAATCGATGAAAAAGATAACAGCATGGGAATAGAACTGGGCATGAGATTCAAATCGTCTGACGACGGATACATCACCGGAATCCGATTTTACAAAGGCGCGCTAAGTACCGGTACGCATACAGGTAATTTGTGGTCGAATACCGGCACCTTGCTTGCATCGGTTAATTTTTCAGGAGAAACCGCATCGGGATGGCAGGAAATGAATCTCAGCACTCCGGTTGCCATTACTGCAGATACCGTGTATGTTGTTTCCTGCTTCAGTCCAACCGGGTACTATCCATACACCGACCCCTATTTCACAACGAATATCAACAACGGGGGTCCCATCACAGGATTGAGTACTACCAATGCTGCAGGACCCAATGGCATCTATTCTTATGCTACTGCATCGTCCTTCCCAACACAAAATTATCAGAGCAGTAATTATTGGGTAGATGTAGTATTTAACTATTCTACCGGACCGGATACAATCGCTCCTGTAGTTATTTCAAAGAATCCGGCAAGCAATGCAACGGGAGTCAACATCCTTTCTGCAATTGTTATTGCCTTTAATGAAACGCTGGATACGTCGTCAGTGAACAGCTCCACGTGTCAATTGCTTGACGGGTCGAATGTGCCGGTATCCGCTTCTCTTTCCTATTCACAAGGAACACGAACGATCACCCTTACACCCCTGACGGCGCTCCGTTACAATGAACAATACACAGTCATTCTGAGAGGCGGAGCTACTGATCCGCGCCTGAAAGACCTTGCCGGCAACCCGGTAGTTCCGGATTATAGTTTTTCCTTTCAAACAGAATCTCCTGCGTCACAACCTGCTGAAGGACCCGGTGGCCCCATCCTGGTCATCAGCGCAGCATCCAATCCATTCAGCAGGTACATTGTTGAAATTCTTCGTGCCCAGGGATTCAATGAATTCAATGCAATGGATATTTCAGCAGTGGATCAAACTGTATTAAACCAATACGATGTAGTTATTTTGGGAGAAATTACGTTGACATCGAATACTGTTACCGAACTTACAAATTGGGTAAATGCCGGTGGAACACTCATTGCATTCAGACCGGATTCCCAACTGAACACTCTTCTTGGAATCACAAATGCGGGCGGAACCCTTTCAGACAAATATTTATTGGTGAACACTGCAACGTCTCCCGGAGTCGGAATCGTCAACCAGACGATTCAATTTCACGGAACTGCAAATCAGTATGCATTGAACGGAGCCACTGGCGTGGCAACACTCTACTCGACTTCATCTACTCCTACTTCCTACCTTGCCATTACTAAGAATGCGGTTGGTTCGAACGGCGGCTCAGCCAGTGCTTTTGCTTACGACCTTTCGCGCTCCATTGTTTACACGAGACAAGGAAACCCGGCCTGGTCAGGGCAAAGCAGGGATGGACAAGCCGGACCGATTCGTTCGGACAACTTATTTTTCCCTGACTATGTCGATTTTGATAAAATAAGTATTCCGCAAGCGGATGAACAGCAACATTTGTTGAGCAATCTGATAGTGCAGGGCAATCTTCACCGCAAACCTCTTCCCCGATTCTGGTTTCTTCCACGGAAATTAAAAGCTGCGGTGATTATGACAGGAGACGATCATGCAAGCGGAGCAACTGTCGGACGTTTTAATCAATACCTCGGTTTCGGGAACAACAGTGTACAGGATGTCCTTGACTGGAATGCCATCCGGGGTACCTCCTATATCTATTCCAGCACCGACAACACCTCCACAATCACGAATGCCCAGGCGGCAGCTTTTGAAGCTGCGGGATTTGAAATTGCATTGCACGTCTCCACAAACTGTGGAAACTGGAGTTCACAGTCAGATCTTGACAACAACTATTACACTCCTCAACTCCAGCAATTTTCAACCAAATGGCCTGGTGTACCGGCACCATCGACAAACCGCACCCATTGCATTGCATGGAGCGATTGGGCTTCTCAGCCAAAAGTAGAAGCATCGAAAGGGATCCGGCTGGATGCGAATTATTATTACTGGCCGGCTTCCTGGGTAGGCGACCGACCCGGAATGTTTACAGGCTCAGGTATGCCCATGCGTTTCGCAGACCTTGACGGGAGCCTGATTGATTGTTACCAGGTCGCAACACAACTTACGGATGAATCCGGAATTACCTATTCTTCGCACATCAATGCTCTGCTCGATAAAGCAATTGGTGCAGAAGGATACTATGGTGTTTTTTGCGCAAACATGCATACCGATGTGAATGGAGGAAACAGCACATTTGGCTCCGATGCGATCATCGCTTCTGCCCTGGCAAGACAAATCCCCGTTATTTCTGCAAGGCAAATGCTGACATGGCTGGATGCCCGGAATTCTTCCTCCTTCGATTCCATTTCGTGGAGCGGAAACACACTCAACTTTTCGGTGATGGCTGCATCGGGATCCAATAAAATTCAGGGAATGATTCCGGTCATTTCTGCAGTAGGACAACTGACAGGAATCACCTACAACTCTTCACCAATTAGCTACACTACTGAGGTAATCAAAGGAATAAATTATGCATTTTTTGATGCGCACTCCGGAAACTATGCAGCAACCTATCTTGTCGACACTACTGCACCCGTGATCACAAATATCATTGCGACCCCTCAGCCTAACGGAACCGCAACAATCACATGGACAACCAATGAAGCTGCTGATTCCAGGGTTGATTACGGCATGGCGAACAACCTGTTGAATCTAAACAACACAGACGGAGCATTGGTCACAAGTCATGTCATTACTCTGAACGGACTGGCCACCGGTACAACCTATTTTTTTCGTGTCACTTCTGCTGATGCATCCTCAAACCATGCTACGGCTCCTGACACTTCTGCTTCAGCATTGAGTTTTACCATCCCCGGCGGCCCTTGTGTGACTGATGAAACAGCAGCCGATTTCAATGCCGGCATTCAAAGCAATACCTATGTCACATCCAATCCGGACGGGGAAGTTGTGCTGAAGCCGGCTGTCGGATCAGAATTCTCTGTTTTGCCACCTGTTTCTGAGTGGAAAAGTTTTTCCTGGGTTGCCGGTGGAAATGCAACAATCAGCAGCGGTTCGCTTAGTGTAAACGGAGCAAGATACAATTCGGATATCACACAACCGTTGGGTCCCGGTGCATCCATGGAATTCAGTGCAACGTTCGGGGCAGCGACATTTCAGCACATTGGGTTCGGGGGCGGATCTGATGCCATTGGAACCGGGGGGATGTACAATGGCAATGACCCCTGGGCAATGTTCAGTACAAATAATTCTACATCCCAGTTGCAGGCAAGAACCTTCATGGGTAGTGCAGGAATTACCAACGTAAATGTCGGGAGCCCGGGAGCCTATACAGGATCTTCGCATATTTACCGTATTCAATGGAATGCATCTTCTGTTGACTTTTACATTGACGGAACACTGATGGTAAGCACCGCAACCAGCATCACCGGCACGATGCGACTGGGTATCAGTGATTACAATCTTTCCGCTCCGGGAGTGACCGTCGACTGGATCCATGTATCTCCCTATACTTCCGCTGGAACATTTACTTCTCTGGTCCATGATGCCGGAACCCAGAAAAACTGGGGCGCTGCTTCGTGGACAGCAACGGTTCCTGCAGGCACAACACTGGTCCTCTCACAGCGTCAATCCAATTCCGGCACAGCAATACTGAATGCTGCGTGGACACCAATACCTGCAAATGGATCAACCATCGGAGGCACGTCACAGTACATCCAGTACAAAGCAGACTTTGCAACGACAAATACAGCCTTCACACCGGTTTTACAAAATGTCAGTTTTGCATGCAGTGTGCCAACCAACGCGGCACCGGATGTAACAACCGATCCATCGTCGCAATCGAAATGTGCCGGCGATACGGTCACCTTCGCTTCAAATGCCAGCGGAAATCCCGCGCCTGCTGTGCAATGGCAGCTCAGCCTGAATAACGGTTCTTCCTGGAACAACATTCCATTCGCAACGAATCCGGTATTGACATTTGTAACCACTCTTGCTGACAACGGGAATCACTACCGGGCCATTTGGACCAATGCTGTTTCAACAGATACTTCTTCCGCAGCCGTACTTACAGTCAATCCGCTTCCCTCCGCTGCTCTCCATCCTGTTGCGAATCCCATTTGTCCCGGACAAAGTGTTGCTTTACAATTAAGCAACGCCTCCGGCTCATCGCCTTTCAGTATTGTCATGAATGGTGCTGCGTACAGCAACATTAATTCCGGGCAGACTTTTGCAAACTTCAACCCTGCTGAATTCAGTATATGGGGAGCTTCCGGATCACCTGTGAATGCAAGTGTTACCGACAATCAACCCATTGAGATTGGAACCAAATTCCGATCTACACTCAACGGCTACATCACGGGAATCCGGTTTTACAAAGGCGTCACAAATACAGGAACTCACATTGCCAATTTGTGGACAAGCAGCGGAACGCTATTGGCAACGGACACATTTACTTCTGAAAGTGCAAGCGGCTGGCAGGAAGTCAGATTCGCAAATCCGGTAGCAATCCTTTCCAATACTACCTATATAGCATCTTATTTTTCAGTGGGAGGGTATTTCGCCATCAGTCCTGGATTTTTCACCAGTGCCGGTGTAAACAATGGTCCGCTCACTGCTTTGCAATCAGGTATTGACGGAGTAAACGGTGTGTATAAATATGGCGGAGGCTTCCCGACTGCAGGCAATACTGCGAATTACTGGGTGGATATTTTGTTTTCACAAATTAACCCAAACGCTCTGTTGAATTATGAATTGACGACCATTACAGACGGCAACGGATGCACGCTAACAGGCAACCCAATCAGCAATACTCTGGTTACTGTTTCGCCTTCTCCTTCCGGCAGTATTTCTTCGACGACAGCAAGCGTTTGCAATGGCAATCCTATTGCGCTGACATTTAATTCGTCGAACGGGAGTTCACCATTTTCACTGGTAATCAACGGTGTCAGTTATCCGAATGTAGTCAGCGGTATACCATTTACCGCAGGAAACGGAACGTATTCATCCGTACCTTCAACAGTATGGGCACCGGCTACGATTGGCGGAACACAATCCGTTGATAATGCTCCGACGGAACTGGGTGTAAAAATCAAGTCTGCGATACCCGGAACAATAACCGGAATTCGTTTTTACAAACCCGGAACGGATGTGCTGAACTTCAGCGCTTCCCTGTGGCAAGTTGGAAATTCGACAACGCCTCTGGCAACTGCAAATTACACAAGCGACAATTTACCGGGATGGAAGCAAATAAATTTCACCACACCTGTTCCGATACAGGCAAATACCAGTTACATCGCTTCTTATTTCTCTCCCGGGCCAAACTATTATGCCTATACAGCAAACGGGTTGAGTGCCCCTGTAATCAACAACCCGTTGACTGCTGAAGCCAGTATGTACAAACAGCCCGGAGCAGGATATCCTGTCTCAGGCAGTACAGCCAATTACTGGGTAGATGTTGTTTTTAGTGCCAACTTGAGCAGTTCGGTGTTTAATCTCACAAGCATTACAAGCGGCGCCGGATGTACTGCAACGGGAAATCCACTGAGCACTGCGACTGTTGCCGTTACCAATTCAACGGCAGACACATCCGTCACTTATATTACTGCATGTGACAGCTTTACATGGAACGGAGTCCTCCACACG
>DAORHY010000140.1:0-8933 GCA_035438225.1 Bacteroidia bacterium | reverse complement strand
ATATTTCAGGATTTCCGATTTACGCAGTTTGTAATCAGCGGAATTGGCAATGGTTCCGGAACGAAACAGGCGACCAACTTCATCTTCTGTTTCAAATGCCGCCCAGCGCCAATAGCGTTCTGACGCGCTCAGGTGCAAGCCTTCTGCCATGCGGTTAGCCTTCCGGAAAAGGTCCGTACTTTTTGAATTGCGGGATTGCGGTAGCCTTCTGAGCAAGGGAGATCCGGCTTTTAGCAAAGTGTTCATCAGCCCGCCGGCGCGGGTTTTTCGTTCAGCTTCGTGTTTGTTGTATCCTCCGAAAAGTTCGTCAGCGCCATCTCCACTCAGTGCAACAGTAACATGTTTCCGTGTTTCCTTACTCAGGATATACACATTCAGTGCAGAGCTGTCAGCAAAGGGTTCGTCGATGTAATCCAACGCATCAAAAAGATGCTGGAAAAGATCATCATTGCTGAGTTTAAAAACAGTATGGTCCGTGTTGAATTTTTTTGCGACGAGATTTGCATATTCAGTTTCATCAAACATCGGCTCATCGCGAAAGCCAATGGAAAATGTACGAAGATGTCTTGTATGTCTTGACGCCAGAGCGACGATCACGGAAGAATCAATACCACCGCTGAGAAATGCTCCGAGCGGCACATCCGAAATCAGGCGACGCTTCACAGATTCATCCAGCAACTGACGCAAGTGTTGCTGCTGTTGAGAATAACTCAGCGATGCAGAATTGGCAAGCACAGACGCGTTCGGGAATGGGATTTTATAATAACAATGATTGCTGTTTTTCTCCGGATGTTTCAGGTGGAGGAGGATTGAATGCCCGGGTTCTAATTTCTTTACTCCTTTAAAAATGGATCCGGGGCCGGCAATGTAATTCAACTGAAAGTACATGAAAAGTGAAGCCGGATCTATCTCTTTTGGAATCCCCAGGGCGATCAGTGCCTTCATTTCACTTGCAAAGAGAAAACGATCCGCGTCCTGAAAATATAAGAGTGGTTTGATTCCCATCCTGTCGCGGGCAATGAAAACGGTTTCGTCCTGTTTGTCATGGATTGCAAAGGCGAAAAAACCATTCACCCGTTCAAGGCAACGTTCCTTTTCCAGAATATATAAATAGAGCAGGACTTCCGTATCGCTTTCAGAGCGAAGCTGAATGCCTTTGGACAAAACAAAATCACGGTGTTCTTTGAAATTGAAGAATTCGCCATTAAAAACAATCGTGAATCGCCCGCTTTCATCAGTCATTGGCTGATGCCCTGCCTCAGAAGTGTCAATAATGGATAAGCGGGCGTGTCCGAATGCTACCTGGTTTTCGGTATACACTCCGTGTGCATCCGGCCCCCTTTTGCCCAGGCAAGCCACCGCATCCCCGATCTTTTCCAGGAAAGGTTTGCCCTTATCTGTCAACGCAACAACTCCGGTAATCCCGCACATAGTTCTTTAGTTCGATATAAAAGTGGGCAAATTCTTCATAAAATTTTGCTCCTCAGACAAACTGATTCAGATATTCAATTCTCTTTTCAATTGGAGGATGGGTGGAAAATAAGTTATCCCAGGATGCCCGGTGTTGTGAAGGTGCGGGGTTATTGATAAAAAGCTGGGCTACGTCACGGCTTTGAACGGCTTCAATCAACGGGTCGTCCGATATTTTTTTTAAAGCACTGGCAAGTGCCCGCGGATTTTTTGTCATTTCGGCAGCACCTGCATCGGCCATGTACTCACGGCTTCTGGAAATACCGAATCGCATCAGTAAAGCCAGGAAGTATGCAATACCGGAAACTACCACTGCAACTAGAATTATCAGACCGACTCCTTTGTCGGACTTCCTGCCGGAAAAACGGATACTACGGAAAGCCATTTCAGCAAGGAAGGAAAATACACCGACGAAAATAATGGAAATGATGAGCAGACGTGTATCGCGGTTGCGGATGTGTGATAGTTCATGCGCAACAACACCTTCCAGTTCATCGTCCTTCAGCTTATTGATTAAACCACGGGAAAGAGTGACTGAAAATGAACGCTTGTCGATGCCACTGGCAAAAGCGTTCAGAGAATCATCTTCGATTACAAATACATTCGGCATCTGAATCCCGTTCGCAATACACAGGTTTTCCACAACATTGTAAACCCGTTTGTTTTCTGTTCTTTCCAATGGTTTCGCTCCGGTAGCCCATTGGATCAGTTGAGTGTTGAGGCTCCATGCAATGAGGAACCAAAATCCTGTTCCAACAAGCACAAAGGGAGCCACCTGAGTAAAAAAATCGATGGGATGTTCCCCGTTTTGATCGATAAAATATGTGATTACCCAAAACACGAGAAGCAGCAGAACCGGGAAAAGTACCAGCAGGAAAATTGAATTCCTGTTGTTGCGGTTTTTCTGACTTTGAATACCAATGTATTCAATCATGTTGTAAAATTGATTTTTGGAGGTTCATCCAACTGCGTCCTTTTATCAGTTCCCAGGTCAAACATGGTTTGCCTTGAGAATCCGAAACGTGCAGCGATCATATTTCCTGGAAAGGATTCGATTGCCGTATTCAGTTCCTTAGTGGAGGCGTTGAAATACCTTCTTGCAGCGGCCAGTTTGTTTTCAATGTCAGCAATTTCTTCCTGTAATTGCATGAAATTTGTATTTGCTTTCAGGTCAGGATATGCTTCAACCTGAACTTTCAAACCCTGTAATGCTGACGTTAACTGGTTATCGGCTTTTACCTTCTCTTCAATGGTTGTTGCACTCATTGCTGCGGAGCGTGCCTCTGTAATCCTGGTCAACACATCTTTTTCATGAAAGGCATAGCCCTTGACTGTTTCCACCAACTGGGGGATAAGGTCATTCCGTTGTTTCAACTGAACGTCGATGTCTGCAAACGCGTTTTCTCTGGTGTTTTTAAGAAGTACAAGTTTATTATAAACTCCAATGATCCAAAATACCAGGAATGCAAGGATGACTATAATGACAAGGATTACCATGATTCAAAAGTTTAGAAATCTAAAGTAAAGAATGTTTTTGAAATCAGCAGTGGAATTATTTGTATCTACCCAAGGGCATCCGGTGCAAGCCTAAATATGAATTACCTCTCCGTATGCATCTGCAACCGCTTCCATCATGGCTTCGCTCATGGTCGGATGCGGGTGAACAGATTTGATGATTTCATGTCCGGTTGTTTCCAGTTTACGGGCAACGACGACTTCTGCGATTAATTCAGTGACATTGGCACCAATCATGTGGGCACCGAGGAATTCACCGTACCGGGCATCGAAAATTACTTTCACAAAACCCTCCGCATTTCCACCTGCCTTGGCTTTGCCAGATGCAGTGAATGGAAATTTCCCGACTTTTATTTCAAAGCCCGCATCGCGTGCTGCTTTTTCTGTGTAACCCACCGATGCAACTTCAGGCTGGCAATACGTACAACCGGGGATATTTTTGTAATCCATCGGCTCCACGTGCATTCCGGCAATCTTTTCGATACAGGTAATGGCTTCGTGTGAAGCGACATGGGCGAGGGCAGGAGTGTTAATCACATCGCCGAATGCATAATACCCTGGCATGTTGGTTTGATACCATTCGTTCACGACAATTTTTCCCTTGTCTGTAACAATTCCTACTTCTTCGAGTCCCAGATTTTCGATGTTGGATGCAATACCGACTGCTGACAATACAACATCGCATTCCAGAATTTCTTCTCCTTTTTTAGTCTTTACTTTTACTTTGCAACCGTTGCCGCTGGTATCAACTGATTCAACCGTTGATTCCAGCATGATTTCAATTCCGGACTTTTTGAAGGACCGTGCCAGTTGTTTCGATACATCCTCATCTTCAACAGGAACCACATTCGGCATAAATTCAACAATGGTAACTTTTGTTCCGAGGGAATGATAGAAATAAGCGAATTCCACCCCGATTGCACCGGAACCTACGACAACCATTGACTTGGGTTGTTTGTCAAGGACCATCGCTTCGCGGTACCCGATAATTTTCTTTCCGTCCTGTTTCAGGTTGGGCAGTTCCCGCGATCTGGCGCCAGTCGCAAGGAGGATATGTTTTGCATCGTATGTTGTCACCTTTCCGTCAGTACCAGTGACGTCAACTTTTTTACCGCTTTTAATTTTACCGGTACCGTTTATCACGTCAATCTTGTTTTTCTTCATCAGAAATTGAACGCCTTTGCTCATGGCATCGGCAACTCCACGTGAACGTTTTACGATGGCAGGAAAATCAACCTCAATGCCGGTGGCTTTAACACCGTAGTCCTGTGCATGAAGTAAATATTCAAAAACCTGTGCGCTTTTTAAGAGTGCCTTCGTGGGAATACATCCCCAGTTCAGGCAAACTCCGCCAAGTTCAGCTTTTTCAATCACGGCCGTTTTCATTCCCAATTGGGAAGCGCGTATTGCTGCTACATAGCCACCAGGTCCGCTGCCAATCACGATTACATCGTAGTTCATATTTGTGAAATATTTAGGATTGCGAAGATAAAGATAGTTTGCCAAATGAAAGGTTAGTTTACAGCCTGCTGCAGACTTGCAACAGATTGAATTCCATGCACATCAGGAATAAAAACCGGTGATCAACTGTTGTGTAACCTTCACAATATCAATTTGATAATTGTAAAAGACGCTTTGAACGGCAGCACATTTCATGGATTCAACCTTCCGGTGAAATATTTTTTGTAAATTCCATACCATGAAATTTTTCCAGGTCGCGGGAGAATTATCGCCTGTTTGTAATTATTCATTTTTACATTTCAAAACAGGTGAAATCATCGGATATTTGCTTTGATTTCATCCTCAGATTTTTCTTATTAAAAATTATGCGTTACAAAGTATCTGCTCCTCATCCGGTAAATCATTTAATTGAAATTGAACTTGCAGTTGATACTCCTTCCGGAGATGAAATCATCTTTCAATTGCCTTCCTGGAGGCCCGGACGGTATGAGCTTGGGAACTTCGCGCGAAACATACAGCGCTGGCAGGTTTCCGATGAAAAAGGAATGCCCTTGCCCTACAGAAAGACCGGAAAAGATACCTGGCGGGTGAGTGTCAATGATTCTAAAACCATCGTCGTACGATACAATTATTATGCTGCCCAGCTGGATGCCGGCGCCTGCTGGCTGGATGAACATCAGCTCTACATGAATCCGGTCCATTGCATGTTGTTTGTCCCGGAAAGAGTCCATGAAAATTGCGAAGTCTGTTTCGATCTGCCAATGTCTTACAAACTGGCTACTTCAATGGAAAAACTTTCCGAACATGTAGTGAGAGCCCAGGATTACCATGAACTTGTCGATAGTCCGGTAATTGCCAGTCCGTCATTACAACACAAAGCCTTTACTGCCGGCGGGACCATTTTTAATATCTGGTTTCAGGGTGAATGCAAACCGGAATGGAGTCGCATCGTTGAAGATTTTAGGAAATTCTCCGAAGAACAAATCCGTACCATGGTGGATTTTCCTGTCAACGAATTTCATTTCCTTGTTCAGGTACTTCCATTCCGTTTTTATCATGGTGTGGAACATCTGAAATCAACGGTGCTCGCTCTTGGCCCGGGTTCTAACCTGATGGATACCGGATTGTATGTCGATTTTTTGGGTGTTGCTTCCCATGAGCTTTTTCACTCCTGGAACATCAAAACCATCCGTCCTGCTGAAATGCTTCCCTATGATTACACCAAAGAAAATTATTCCCGCCTTGGATTCGTGTACGAAGGTGTGACAACCTATTACGGTGACCTCTTTCTCGTACGGGCCGGAGTATATTCTGTTGAACAGTTTTTTACAGAAATTAATGTACGCATCCAGAAGCATTTTGATAATTATGGACGTTTTAATCTGAGTGTGGCAGACTCATCCTTCGATACCTGGCTCGACGGTTATGGCCCCGGAATTCCAAACAGGAAAACTTCCATTTACGATGAAGGGTGTCTGATTGCGCTTATGACAGATATAATTATTCGTTCGAAATCAAAAGGGGTGGCTTCCCTTGATGAAGTGATGCGGACGCTGTACCGTGATTTTGGAAAAAGAAAAATCGGTTATACTGAACACGATTATTTATCCATTATAGAAAAACTTGCCGGTGAACCCATGGCTGAATTTTTTGTGGATTACATATACGGGACGGAAAATTACGAACCGTTGCTGACCGATGTACTGAACCAGGCCGGATGCCAGCTGAATAAACGCTCATCACCGGTTGATTCAGAACGTCTATTTGGTTTTAAAACAATTGTTACGGATGGAAAAGTGTTGGTGAAGCAAGTGGCTCCCGATTCTCCGGCTGATCGGGCCGGGCTGGGAAAGGATGAAGAAATCATCAGCGTAAATGAAATGAAGGTGAGTGATAACCTTCAGGACATCCTTCATTTATTTGCCGGAGAAAAAGTAATCCTCACTACGTATTCACCCATGCAGAAAATGAAAGACATTGCCCTTGTTCCCTCCGTCAGGGATGAGTTTTTCCCGCTCTATTCCATCGGTAAAAAGGAAAAAGCAAGTCCGGATGAACAGCGTTTTTTTAAAGCCTGGCTAAAGATGGATTTTTATCCTGCCGGACAAAAAATCAACGCATAGCAATCACGGAAATTTCAACATTCACGTCTTTGGGTAAACGGGAAACCTGTACTGTTTCACGGGCAGGATAGTCTCCTTTAAAAAACTGTCCGTACACATCATTCACGTGGGTGAAATTATTCATGTCTGTCAAAAAGATGGTTGTTTTGACTACATTGGTGAAATCCATTCCCGCAGTTTTCAATATTTCAACGATATTGAGCATCACTTGGTTGGCTTCCCGGATGATGTTGATGGTGACCAGTTGTCCGGTTGACGGATCGATGGCAATTTGTCCGGAAACAAAAAGCAAGTTACCGGATTCAACAGCCTGGTTGTAAGGTCCGATGGGTGCGGGAGCAGATTCTGTGCGGATGATTTTTTTCATTGTACTTTTGATTCTGTTTCGTCAAAGCAACGAACAAATTAAAGATTATGCAAACAATGGAATTTTGCTTTTCAGAGAAAGAGCTTTTCCCGTACCTAATTTATAAGTGCATCCAAACACCTCTTTCGAGTGCTGCTATATTCATCCACTGTTCCAACCCGGTAAATTCAATGACTAATCTTTCTCCCCTATAATTTTCATTCGTGCATGCGCATTTTGCTTCTGGACAATTACGATTCATTCACCTTTAACCTCCTGCATCTGGTAGAGCAGGTGGAAGGAGTGAGTGTTGACGTTATCCGGAATGATGAGGTACAAATTGAAAAAGCTGATTTGTATGATGCAATCCTCTTGTCCCCGGGCCCCGGATTACCGGCAGAGGCAGGGAAGATGAAAGAACTGATCGGCAAGTGTTTTTTTTCGAAAAAAATGCTGGGTGTTTGTCTCGGGCATCAGGCTATCGCAGAACAGTGCGGGGCAAAATTACAAAACCTTCGCCGGGTGCAGCATGGTATCAGCACGCTTACCACAGTGGTTGTGAATGATGATCCGGTTTTTAAAAATATTCCTTCGCCTTTTCGCACAGGACATTATCACAGCTGGGTGGTTTCCCGGAAGGACCTTCCGCAGAATCTGCGTCCTCTTGCATTTGATGAACAAGGTAACATTATGGCAATCAGGTATGTTGACCTTCCGGTCTGGGGTATCCAATTCCATCCGGAGTCAATTCTTACAGAATACGGGAAGGAATTGATTGTCAATTGGCTGAAGGCCTGATCCGAACTGAACATTTTCCGCTTTTTCGCGTATTTATTTAGGAAATTTTCTACTCAAAATATGATTGTAATTAAGTTTGGCGGAACATCAGTAGCCACTGCGAAACGCATTGAAAGCATTGCAACGATAATTTCTTCTCTGCAAAAAAAACACGGACGCGTAGCCGCTGTATTCTCCGCATTTGGCGGAGTCACCGATGAACTAATCCGCATGAGCCGTATGGCTGCTGCTCAGGATGCCGGGTACATCGATGTATTCAATAAAATAAGGCATCGTCACCAGCAGGCAATTCAGGAACTGGGACTGAAGAAAGATAAACCCCTGCATGATTTCATGGAAGAGACCTTTGCTGAATTGCATGATATTTTGCACGGTGTATTCCTTGTCCGGGAATTGTCCCCGCGTACCCTGGATTTTATCAGCGGTCACGGTGAAGTGTTGTCCGCGAAAATCATCAGTCATTATTTTAATGCATGCAAATTAAAGGCAAATTTCCTGGATGCACGCAAAGTCATTCGCACGGATGAGAATTTCGGTTCCGCACGTGTCGATTTCAAAATTACCAACCCTGCGATCAAGGAACATTTCCGCAAATCAAAAGGCGTGGAAGTAATCACCGGATTTGTGGCCTCCACCACAAACCAGGAAATGACAACACTTGGAAGGGGCGGATCCGATTATACCGCTGCAATTTTCGGAGCAGCACTCGATGCATCGGAAATACAGATTTGGACGGATGTTGACGGAGTGATGACTGCCGATCCCCGCAAAGTGAAAAAGGCATTCTGTGTGCCAACGATGACCTACGAAGAAGCCATGGAAATGTCGCACTTTGGTGCAAAAGTCATCCATCCTCCCACAATACAGCCGGCATTGGAAAAAGGCATCCCGCTGTGGATCCGCAATACTTTTCGCCCGGAATCTCGCGGTACATTGATTTCTACTGTTTCACGCGATTACGATTTCATGATCAAGGGGATTTCTTCCATTGATGATATTGCATTGCTTACCCTGCAGGGAAGCGGGATGGTGGGAGTAGCGGGGATTTCAGCACGGCTCTTTGGTGCGCTGTCACTTGCAAAAGTTAATGTAATCCTGATCACTCAGGGAAGCTCAGAGCATACCATCAGTTTTGCGGTAAAACCCGGCGATGCAGACCTTGCACGACAGGCAATAGAAGACGCATTTACACTCGAGATAAAAGCGAAATTGATTGAGAA
>DAORHY010000139.1:0-8955 GCA_035438225.1 Bacteroidia bacterium | reverse complement strand
AATTCCATATGGTGTCAGTAAGAGAGTGTACCAAATATCGGAATCGTAGCGGTGGCAAATAATCCACCAATCTCGCCCATTGGCATGCTTGCAAGCTGTTAATCCACCTACAAGCAAAGTATCAGAAATTACTGGAACGTTTTTAAAAACCACTCCACCCTTGCCGGAATCCAGGCGCATGTCTACCAGCGTATAATACAATTCTTTGGGTTGATAAATATACACCCCGAACATTAACTGCATCGTATAAATCGTCTCGTGGAAAAGATAATAGGCAGACGTATCATACAATGCAGGCAAAATCAAATCCCCCTGTGTAATTTTTAAACCATAAGGACTAAAATCATCGGTGTATTGGCTTGGATTTAAACTATCTCCATCCATCAAGGTATCATTGTTTCTATTCGCGATGTATACTCCATTGGTATAAAACCGCAATTGGCCATTTGAATCGCTTATACTAGCATTAGTCATCTCAAAATTCATTCCTCTATTCACATATTGTGTGTCGGGAAAACCAGAAGAAAAATCAATATTGGTCCCCCCATACCCGGGATATCCGCTTTCGTAACCCATCAGCCATAAATTACTTATTCCCTGTCCACATATAGATGAACAGGGAATAAATATAATCACTTGAAATATTAAAACAGCCCTAATGCATGATCGTAAATTTACCGTTTTCTTGGGCTCCATTGATAAAATTGATGTGGTAAACATATAAACCTGGCGCCAAATCATCTGTTTTGATTTCAATTGTCCTTGAATCTATCGTAAGATACAATTTTTTTACGATTCTGTTATCAAGTCCTGAAATTTGTACTTCTTTCCATGTATCGAATCCGGTATTTTCAAACTTAATAGTTTCGTTTGCAGGATTAGGATATACAAAGATGCTTTCATCAGGATTTTTATTCGAATGCGATCGACGGAAATAACCAAGCTGGGCACATAAGTCATCATCATAATACTCCTCAAATGGATTAACCAGATGATAGATTGCACGGGCTAAATACACATATTTACCACCGGCGTAAGGGCACTGGTGTGCAACGGTAAGCAAACCCTGGATTTGAGTACCAGTAAAATCTCGATTGCCCTTTGCAAGAGTGCTCAGATAAATTTCATTTACTTCTTTCTCGTTGGCTTTGTACTGTTCACTTACATCAATTCCTGAATTGAGGAGCTTCGTTGAATCCGCTTTCAACTCTGATTCCGCTTTATCATTCGCAACCATATTATTTGATCCAGCAATGATCGAAGCTATTTGTTGCTTGATAAGGTTGATGGTGGCCAGCACTGCAGCATTGGATCCGTTCAATGAAACGTTGATGCTATCCGCTATTTCCAACTCTTTCTGGAGACTATCTATATTCTTATAATTTCCTAAAAACTGTCCTGAATGTGACTCCTGAACTCCTGAAGCGGAAAGTATTTTTGCTTTTACTTCCTGAAATTCTTCAGTTGCCGTTGCTGTCTCCTGTATAAAGAAAGAATAGATGATTGGATCATTCAACATCAAAGGATTCGATACTATTTTCTCAAACAAGTACTTCTTTGCCATCCATACGTTTTCAGAATCAAATTCACTTGTGTGATAAGACCCTAATGCAATCATATTATCCAGGTTGTCTATACTTCCTACATACGATTCAAGGTTGGGAAAGCCGCATATTGAACTTGAGCCACAATCAAATGCATGTCCGTTCGGGTCTTGATGAAACCAGCCTGGAGGGGAAGGATTACTAGGGCTATATATAATACCGTCAAATGGATTGACATCAAATTGTGAGAGAGACGCATTTGGAACATTTGTATTTTCAGCTTCTGTATTTCCGGCACTATGAAAAGGCGGGTACCACTTATTTCCCTTGTGTACCTGAACCCCCATTACACCTTGGTTCAAAACACGTAATCCAATCCATTGATCAGACGCAACACTGTTGCCTGCAAAATCAGTTGCAGGACATTGATTATTAAATTCAAAACCGGTATTTGTCGTATATGCATTGTTACACTGAATTTGATTTGCCTGACTAATGGAAGTTTTATAGCCAATGTGCTTTGAATTGGCAACATCTAAAGAAACACCCTGTACATCATTGCAAGTAATCGTATTTTTATCCGCAGACCACAAACCGATTCCATATTTGCTTTCTGAATCATAATTCATATTGATAATATTCTGGGAAACTGAAATTCCTTTTGTACCGTATACATCAATCCCACCATGGGAATGATTTAATGTGATGTGATTATCAAGGACAATTAAATTAGGACAGCTGCTTAGATAATCATAAATTCCTATAGCATTCCCGCTTAGGTGCACAGGATCATCCATAGTGATTGTATTGCCGATTATTTCAATTTGTTCCGCTTCTTTGTTGAAATTACTGACAATTCCCTGGTATTTGCACTCCAGATTATTTGTAAACACTAAAAATTGAACTTTGGGCAGAAGTTGCGTCAGCGTAATTCCGTTTTCAACATCCGTCATGTAATTGTAATGTGAATAGCCTCCTGAACCTTCAACATAAATACCGTTTTTACAGCTTTCAAATGTAGAAATTGAAGAAAATTCACCAAGACCGGTTTGATGGAAAGTATATTGATTGTTTGAGCCAATAACATGAATTCCTGTTCCATCAAAATAATTTCCGTATACAGACTCAGGTTGTATATTCTGAAAGCGACAATTATTCACAGTAATGTTTGAGTTAATACATTGTAAACCGAGATTATGGTCTTTAAACTCATTCGTGCTTTCATAAAAACTTCCGATAATTCCATTGAAGTTATGCAACACAATACCGGCAAATGGAGAAGAACCGAGCGGTGAAATATTCGGAGTAAAAAAGAGGTCGTGGGACTTGTTAAACAAGCAGCCAAACACATCTATATTCACTTGATTGATATCACCGCTACTGTTTTCCTGAAGATAAATATCAGTGTAATTGCTACTAAATACGGCTTTTCGAATTTTTACTCCACTGTGAAATAAACTCGTCGAACTTACCATTTCAATATATACTCCATACTCGGCATCTTCAATTACAGGCATTGCAGACGATGATCCATCTATATAAAATTGACCACCCGGCTCCACAACTATGCCTCCCCACATACCACTACACCCGTGCAAATGAGTAGAACCATTAAGCGTCAGTGATCCTCCCTGTTTAATCGTAATGGTGAAACCCTGACCCACAGAAATGTCACAATCAGTGATGACGATCCCCGTTCCATTTTGAATGGCGACATTTTCATTTAAATCATAATCGGTGTGATTAATCTGTTGACTCACATTGAAATCTGATTGATGCAAATCTGAATTTCCGTTCACATCACAACATGAAGGGTCTACCATTATATTAACTGAAGCGGAAATTGGACCACAAGGTCCAACAGGATCATTTGAAGTTAATGTTAATATCACAGATCCATTAGCTATGTCATTTGAACCTGGAGTATAAGTCGGATTTAAAATAGTTGAGCTGCTAAAGCTACCATCTCCGATAGTAGTTGACCACAAGCCTCCTGTTACTGATCCGGAAATACTACCATTTAATTGAACAGTTGAATTATAACAAACCGTTTGATCATTACCTGCATTAACTATTGGGTAATCATGTGCAATCACTTCAGTTATTGGTAGCTGGCAATCAGAAATGCTGGAGTTATAAAATGAATTCACACTGCAACCATTCAAGGTTGAAGAAACATAATATGTGTAGGATGCAGTGATGTTAGGTAGATTATTTTCTGTATAACTGGTGGAATTAGCTCCGGAGATTGCTAATGAATTTCTATACCATTGGTATGTGACACCACTTTCCGTGTTTTGAACTGACAAAGTGAAAATTCCAGGAGAACAGACATCAAAAGCTGTTGATGTCACTCTGGGTATTTTGGGCAAATTATTTACGTAAAAAGATAAAGTTTGAGAGCACCCACCATTATTTTGTGTCACATTTACAGAGTAAAAACCATTTTGATTTACAATTAGTGTCGAATTTGTACTATAATCTGACCAAAGATAATTTCCATTTGATGGTGAAAAGTTGCTATTTACTGAAAGTCGCACTCCATCGCTAATACCAGCACAAGTTTGATTTACTGAGAAAACTGGATTTGGATAAACAGTAATCACTTTAGAAAGTATAGTATTACAAACTCCTGTACCTGATATTGTACAATTAATTGTAAATGAGACAGGATTAGTTGATGTAAAAGCTGTGCAAGATGGAGGATTAAATATACAAATATTATTAGTCGAACTGATACTAGCATTTCCAAAACTTGGTGAGAAACTCCAACTATATGATGCATTTGGGGAATAATTAGCTTTTAAAATAACACTTTCATGTGAGTTCGATAGATTGGAGATGGATCCAGCACATACATGATCAGCTGTAGCAAATAACTCTGTAGACGCCCCAACATGCAAAGGCAAAGTAAATTCATGGAAACAATCTGAAGAGTTATAATGAAGTGTTAGAAAAGCTGTATAGTCGCCATCAGCTAATCCTAGTAAAGAAGGAATAATAATAGGTTCAACAGGTGGAACGTAATCCAGCCAAACATTTCCGATGGAAACTGACGATGGAATAGTTTGCTGTGTCAAATTATCTACAACATAAAAATCCCAGCTAGAGCCAGTTTCAACCGGACCCTCATATGAAAAAGTTACTGATTCACCTGAACATACAGGACTATTCGATTGCAATGGGTTCTGGAACTTACTAGCCTGTAACATACTTGGAGAGCTAAACCATTGAACTGAACCGGCAATTATTTCATTTTTAGAAATTGGATTATGCACATTCGAATTAGCATCTGAATACCAATTATTATAAAAATCCTTTTCTACTTTCCAAATATTGTTTACCTCTCCTTGACTGAACCAATCTCCCAGAAAATTAGCTCCACCACCAACTCCAATCCAATCATAAAAAAAAGATTGAGAGCAAAAAGTTGGTTGTATATTAGTCAATGGCTCAGTTGATGGCTCGCAAAAATCTAAAAATCGATTTTCATAAAATGCATTAGAATAAAAGTCTCCTGAAGCACAGCTCGACGTATTATTGAGATTATAAATGTCCGGGTGATAATTTCCAGAGGCGACATTATAACCAGTATAATATGTCAAGATAGCTCTGTCAACTCTTTTTAGGCCAGTCCCAGGATCAATACCATCCACCCATGCAGCAATAGCAGCATGATTTGAATACGTCTGAGGACAAATATTATTTGACCAATCCGTGGATTGATTATCATCTAAAACTGCAAGATATGATTCAACTAGCAATGGATGTATTGAGAGTGCCTTCACACCATCCATTGCGGTAATTAATGGTTGATAATGTAATGGATATTTATCTGAAGGTAAACTGTAACCAAAATCATCAGGTGAAGTATTATTCCACCATTCATATTCAGTCGTTATAACATCAAAATAAGCTCCGTTTGAACAGCTAAATGCTGAAGGGGATAAAGATACTCCAGATCGCTGAGCGTTGCTAGTGTTAAACTCTGCCACTCTTAAAAAAAATTTACAAGTTTCAGAAAAAGCATACAATGAATCACCAGGCATGAGGGAATTTTGAATACAAATTAGTGGATTGGATGATCCTAAAGAAGTGATCTCCGCAGGAGACAGTATTATTGGCGGTGTTGGGTTTTGAGGAATAAAGTCTTCAAAAAAACCGCCGTCAGAACCTGCAACACCAATATAATCTATGCAATAATCATTCTTTGCTTTTGCAATAAAATCGCAAAGATGTTCACCTGCAGTTTTCCCTTGATAATTGATGCTAATATTCTGGAAGACTCGATAAATATCATAGAGAAGCAGATAGGTAATATGGTTCGTTTTAGCATAATTTAAAAGCTCATCCTCCTTACTACTAAAACCAAGGACTGTAAAGTTGGGGTCCACCGAACATTGGCCGTTTAGGCGAAAAAAGCGGTCAACATAAAGCCCCCTCCCGTGAAAAGTACTTTGAGCTTGAACAAATTGAAGAGTGAACAAAAGCAATAATACAAGATTGATAACTAATTTGCTTTTCATTGTAATTTGATTTTAAAATTAAAATCGAATATATTTATCACTCAAAGTAATAGTGAAATAACTAATAAAGTCAATAACCCAACATGGGTTATGTTGATAACTTACAGGTTAGGTCGAGTAAGCAAGTGACAACCAAATTTCTTGAGCCAAATAATAAGCTCACTTTTCGAGTGGATTTCAAGTTTTTTATAAATATGTTTCAAATGAACACGAAACGTCTCGTCACTGGTGTTCATAAGTTTAAGGATTTGAACCTGAGAATTCCCTCTGGAAAAAAGCACAAGAATTGTCTTTTCGGTTTTAGTCAGGCTTTGAAATTTTATTTGTTCGGATATTAGTTCATGTTCGTCAGACATAGAAGAGAATTCACTATCCTCGGAAGGTTCCTGCAATGAATGGGTAATCAAAAACCAGTAGGTCCCATTCCAAATATTAAATCGAAAATCCTTATAAAATCCATCATGGAGCATTTCCAGACAGGAAAAGTAAAATGTCTTCAAAATTTCCAGGGAAGATTTTCCTGAAGAAAGTAATTCCTGAATACCGGCTTCCCCTAGTTCACAAATATTAAAAAAATACTTCCCATCATTACTCATTTCGAACCGGATGGTTTTTAGCTTTAAGAATGTTTCCATAATTGAACAAAACTTTATTGATCAACCTAATGTATGTACAAATATTCGATTTGGATACTATTCGTTTCAAATTTGATAAAGCTACAAAACAGATGTTGTAAGGGGAGCATCTCCACCGCAAGATGTTATTTGTCGGATTACGGAGTTTACCGTTCTCAAGCTATCTTTCTTTAAATGTTTTAAGGTTTGTTGGTTATCCATTTCTACCCCCTCCTTCCACCTCCTTCTTTTCATTGAAAAAGCAAATTTCAGAGTTTATCTTCGACTTTGGATAAAGGCACATTAATGCTAACATTCTTATCATACTTAAAGTAGTCAGGAAAAATTAATCTACCTTAGTAAATAAAACAAAATAGTCTTTTATGGACAGAAGATTATTCCTTACACAACTTTCCTTAGGTTCAATTGCAATGATGACATTGTCTTCCTTCCGGAACGAAATAGATGCGCTCGGAGCATCCGATAAAATGCCAGTGCTTTTTATCGGTCATGGCTCCCCAATGAACGCCATTGAAAACAATGAATTCAGTCAGGCATGGAAAGTTGTTGCGAAACAATTACCGACTCCTAAAGCAATTTTGTGTGTCAGTGCACATTGGGAGACCAAAGGAACAAAGGTAACAGCAATGAAACTGCCAAAGACGATTCACGACTTCGGTGGATTTCCACAGGAATTATTTGACAAACAATACCCTGCTCCCGGTACTCCGGAATTCGCGACTGAAACAAAATCTATAATTAAAAAAACAAGTGTTGAACTCGACATGGAATGGGGATTGGATCATGGAACCTGGTCGGTGCTTGCTCCAATGTTTCCGGATGCAAAAATTCCTGTTTATCAATTCTCATTGGATTATACACAAGGTCCGCAATATCATTATGAACTTGCAAAGGAACTTGCTGCTTTGAGGCGCAAGGGCGTGCTCATCATTGGAAGTGGTAATATTGTACACAACCTTGGCATGATGCAGTGGTCCGAAAAGTCGTATGACTGGGCGATTGAATTTGATGCAATGGCTGCAAAATTTATTGAAGAAGGGAATCACAAATCACTTATCAATTATAAAGATCTTGGCAAATCAGCCAATCTTGCTATTCCATCCAACGAACATTATTTGCCCATGCTGTATACGCTGGCACTCCAGGAAAAAAATGAACATGCCGCATTTTTCGCAGCCAAAACATTGATGGGCTCTATTTCAATGCGGAGTTTTAAAATAGGCTAAACTGCGCACCAGAAACCACCACGAATCAAATACTCAATTGTTGTCCGGAATTCCCCTTTAAATTGCTTTTCCGGAAAACCAGTCTTCCTTCAAAACCTCAGTATTTCAGATCTTTAGCAATCCTGAATTGGTGTATTCGTCTCAATTCTTTAGGTTTGTTGAATGTTAACTGAAACCAGGAAAATGGCATCTCCAAACATCGATCAAAAAACCCTTTTAAAGGCTTATGAATTGATGTGTACAGCAAGAGCAATGTCAGATCTGTACGAGGAAAAATCCCAGATTACACAAAAATATGTGCATGCTACTTCAAGAGGTCATGAAGCAATTCAGCTTGCTTTAGGCTTGCAGCTAAAACCTCAGGACTATTTATCCGCATATTACCGTGATGACAGTATTCTGCTTGGGATCGGTTTACAGCCGTATGAACTGATGTTACAATTGCTCGCCAAACGTGACGATCCTTTTTCAGGCGGGCGAACATATTATTGTCATCCCAGTTTACGTCGCGATGACATGCCTAAAATTCCACATCAGAGTTCAGCAACAGGAATGCAGGCCATTCCAACAACAGGCTTAGCAATGGGTCTTCAGTACCGCGAGCATACCGGACTGAATGATCCGGACGCAAAAGACAAAGGAGTTGTTGTTTGCTCGCTTGGTGATGGCTCGATCACAGAAGGTGAAGTTGCTGAAGCATTTCAAATGGCAGTGCTGAAAAAACTTCCTATTCTTTATTTCATTCAGGATAACGAATGGGACATTTCTGCAAGTGCCAAAGAAATCCGTGCGATGGACGCACCGGATTACGCGAAAGGATTCAAAGGACTTGAAGTACGCTCTATTGACGGAACAGATTTTCAAACTTCGTATGAAACAATCAGAGAAGTTCTGGATCTGATTCGTAAGGAGCGCCGGCCCTTCATGATTCACGCAAAAGTTCCTTTGCTTGGACATCACACATCCGGTGTGAGAAGAGAATGGTATCGGCCGGATCTCGAAGAACATCAGAAACGTGACCCTT